>JBAXFZ010000137.1:0-9661 GCA_037139685.1 Bacteroidota bacterium | reverse complement strand
GTTCCCGGTGGAAATACCTGCATCCAGAACAGAACCCGGCTTTATGGATAAACTGCCAGAAGAGGCGTTGCCGGCATATGCTGTGACCGTATGGTTGTAAATATTTCCGTCACCGATGAAAACCGGGTTGCCTGCTCCGGGTACTGCCGAGGCGGGAACACCGCCATACCCGGCATTCGACCATGTGGATGTACTGCCCCAGGCTCCGCTGCTGCGGCTGTAGAATGCAGTTACTGTTCCGAATGAGGCGGGGATACCGGTTGTATAATCCCCCGGAAAAGAATTTTCCGCCGGGAATGTTATCAGATGCAAGGTTTCATCGACAAGGGTAATATCATTGATTGAAACCCAGGCTGCCGGGTTGTATTTACCCGGAATATAGGCAACGTTGCCGGAAAGGGATCCGTAATTAAAAACAAGTTTGACTGAACCTGCCACAATCCCCGCAAAGCCTGACTCTTCAACCTTCCAGTAGTAAGGAAGGCTTGCCGGGTTTGTAACAAACGGGTGCTGCTGCGGTACAGGTTTAACCGTGATATTTCCATAGGCAGAGGGGATTTTTTTTAAATGTACCGTTACCGGGGTATAATTTGAATTGCTGCCGACCGGGAATAGAAAAGCCGTTGTATCGGTAAATGTCCTGCGAACTCCCCCATCAGAAGGGGCACCCGATGTCGTGATAAACCGGTTATTTCCCATGTTCCCGCTAACACTGGCCAGCTCCGTCAGGGTAAGCTGGTACTTTGAGAGGTTGAATACCCGGTCGTTGGCCAGTGAAAGTATGCCTGCCACCCTGATGTCGGCAGAAAGTGAAACCTGTGCCGATCCTGCGCTCCCGGATGTATTATTCAATTCAAGATTCTGAAAAAGCCCTGTACCGTTTCCCGAAACTGACTGGGTGCCGGATGACCTGTTCAGTGAAATTTTTCCTGCACCGATATGGATTCCGTTGTTTATCACATTGCCCCCGACATACACAACCTTTCCTCCGTCGGCAAGTGTCCCGCTGGTGATATTGAGGTCATTTCTCACTGTGAATGCATTGGCTGAGGATACCAGGATAAGGCTCCCAACCAGTTTGTTCACCTGCAGGTTATAGAGTCCGTTGGTAATTGTGCCGTTGTTCCATAAAAAAAAGTTCCCATATCCGGTAAAGGCGGTTGTATTCACATTAGGCGTATAGGTGCCTCCCGTATTGATCTTAAAATCACCATTTACCGATACTGGAAAATTTCCAACTCCCGACGAAAGCGTTGCATCAGAAAATATGGTCAGGTTGTTTGCCACGGTAAGATTGTAAAGCAGGTTCACCCTGGCATTGCCTGTATTTCCAAGCCGTTTGACATTCATGTTCCATAAGTTGACCCTGGAGTAAACATCGACCGAAGCGGTGTTGACCGTGTTTGTTTCAAATGTAATTGCACCGCCTGTTACCGAGAAATTTCCCGGGTCGCAGTTCAGGTAGAGGCCATTCCCGTTCGGCACTGTCCCATCGTTACAATCGCGGATGATGATTTCACCCCCTGTCATTACAAATGTGGAACTTGGGTTTGGAATATTAAAAATGGCAACTGTCGACAATTCGCCGACTTCGGTTTCATCTCCCCGAAGAATCACGGTTCCCCCGGTCTGGACATAGGAAGTTTTCCCCGGGGCTGTCCAGGTGCTTCTCATCACACTGGCGTTGATTGTGCCTCCCTCCACGATAACAACGGAGGAAGAATTGGCGGTATTCCAGAAAATAATTCCTGCACTGTGGCGTGTGCTGAAATAACCATCAGAAATCCGGAATGTGCCATAGATGGAAAGGGCCTGTTCTGCTGCAGGAAATGCAGTAACACCCGCAGAACCGGCAGGCGCCTGGGGGAATCCGGTATTATCAGAAGCTGTTACATATACCGAAACGTTGGCACCTGCGATCCACAGCTGTCCGGCCGAACCAACTGCATAATCCCCGTTCCCGGTTCCAACGGGGCCTTCTGCCAGCGTTGGGATCAGGATATTCCCCGTCAGTTTCAGGGTGCCGTTTTTAATCCAGAGCGCTTTGCGTACCTCCGGGTTGTCGGGCGAGAATGGTGCATTTTCATTCCGCCTGCAGGCATTGCAGCCATAGAGGGCGAAGTTGGCTGTGCCGGATGAATTAACTTTAAGGATATAGGTCTGGTCGCTCCCCTTATCAACAATAAGATTGTAAAAATCGGTGATCCCGTTCAGGGTTAATATTTTGTCTGCTTCACCCGTAAACCTCACGGTGACCGCCCCGTTCGTTGCAAATTCACCATAATTCGGGGCTAAAAGGTTTGTGAACCTTACAGTTCCGTTGTTTGTGAAATTCCCTCCAATTGACAACTCATGGAAGATCGTGTGAAACTGGCCGCCCGGGGGCAGATTCAGCGGGTTGACCGTATAGCCTCCCGTGTTGGGATTGCCTGTGCCGGTGATGATCTTCCCGTTAGCTCCGACTGTCAGATCAGCGTCTATTATTATGGTTCTTTTCACATTGGATGCATCATTCAGCTGGACAGTTCCCCTTGTTACTGTCAGCGAGCCGTAAAGGGTCAGATTCCTGCGAACGGTCATTACCTGGCCAACCGAACCAAGGTTGATAACAAGGTTGCAGTATGCAGGCCTCGTGTCGTCAATATAAAAATTTCCGGAAGGAACATAGTATTCAACGGTTCCCCCTTTTATGGCCAGGAAACTGCCGGCGGTAATCGCGGGAAAGACAGCCACCCCGGCTGTCACCCTGCTGGTTCTGATCAGACCGTTTCCATTGAGTGTTATGGCCTGGGTAAAGGTATTGAGCCCCATGTCGAGAACTGCCCCGACGATGATTGTAATCGCATGACCGGTTGTGGTGACATTGGTGTTGAGCGTTATTGTCCTGCCCGTTAAAAGACAGATAACATCGTTGTTCACAAAAACAGGAATCGACGGTCCTACCAGTGTGGAGCCGGTGGAATCGGTCGTCCATATATTTGCCATTCCGCTCCAGTCGCCCGACTGATAGCTGTAATATTTTGCAGCACAGAGCCGTTCACCGCCGAAAAGGAGGGTGATAAAAAGCAAAATCGGGACAATTCCGGCTTTGGAATGGTTCAGCTTCATTTTACAATTAATCTGAATATATTCAGCAATGCCTTAAGATGAACAAACACCCGGTTATTCGTGCAGTATTAATTCACCTTCGGCAAGCTTTGATGACCGTGTATCCTCCGCAGCCGAGTAAAGGACGAATAATTTACCCTTGTGGTAATCCACATTGGGGACCCTGTCAAGGTCAAACTGGAAGGTCCTGAACTGGTTCGGCGTATAAACGGCAATTCCCTTCACGGCAGCAACCCTGATCGTCTTTCCCTGCGGATTTGTATAATGGACTGTCATATCGCCATAAACGGAGATATTCCCTGACCGGATTAGTTTCATATGCATGCGTGTCACCGTGTCGTTGATCTTCTCAATTGAAAGATCTTTGATATCAACCTTTCCGGCACATTCGCCAATCCGGATTATGGCGGGAATCGTAATCCCGAAAATCGGGATCAGATGTACCGAAACACCCATTGAATCCTTTTGGGAAGGATCGTCGCCAAGGGGTCTTGCCTTGGGGACCGACCTGAAATAGATGTGTGACCTGTATTCTCCGGGAAGCATTTTTGAGGTCTTTAAAAGCTGCATCTTCACAACCTGCGATTTTTTAGGAGCCAGGATGACCGTCCGGGGAAAAATGCGGAAATATTTGTCAGAAAAATTTTGTCCTGAATCCGGAACCGTGATCTGGGTGAATGAGCCGTCTTCCTTCATGCGCATCTGGACGAAGGAAACGACATACTTGGCAGTATCCGTACCCGTATTTGCCAGCGTGAGTTCCTGGGCCTTTTTCCCTCCTTCAAAAATCACCCTGCGCGGCATAATTAGCAGGTTGCCCTGGCAGCTACCTTCCGGGTATGGAAACAAAATGAAGATGGCAACGACGGAAACAACAACTTTGAGGACTACCGACATGCACAACCTGGCGGGTCGGTATATGTAAGATGACTTTTTCATACTCTTGAATTAAAAAATGGAACCTGTTTCAACCAATCTATCCCTGGCAAGGATCAACAGTTAAGGATTTTATTTAATTATAATTAACCATAACATTTGAAGGTGTTACCGATACATAGACCCCGGCGATCAGGTTTGTGCCTGATCCCACAACAAGGTCACTTGTAAAGGAGGTAACTTTCATTGAATTTGTCCCGTTTTCAATAATGACGGGTGAGGTAGGAAAAGAAACAGAGTAGCTGTAACCGGCAGTTCCGGCAAAATTAAAGGTTGCAGCAGTAAATGTTCCGGTTGAAATTGGCAGGATGATATTACCTGCCCGGGAGAGGCTCCCGGCAGGGGCCATTTCAACCCTGCCGGCAAAAATAATGGCAACATTCCCGAAATCAGAATTAACTGTTTTTGATATGCTTACCGGCTCAACAATTGAGGCTGACACATTTGCTGATGCCTCCTCTATAATCTGGGAAAACGATGCAAACGATAATCCACATAATGCTACCAGGAAAAGAAAAAACTTTGTCAATGTTTCCACGTGGTTGCTGTTTTAACTTTGTTATCGAATTGAAAACCATTACTTTCCTCGTTTTAATGAGGCTTGAAACATTGAGGATAAAAAAAACGCTGCTCCAGGCAGCGTTTTTCTACACCTTAAGTAGTTGGTTATTGATAACTTACAGTCACAGTAAAGGGAGTAGCAGATACGTAGAGTCCGACAGGCTGCCCTGCAAGGGTATTCAAAGTGGCACCTACAAGCAGTGTTGCGATACCACCTGTCGGGAAAATGAAGGAGGGAACCGGCGGATTGCTTACAAAAGTATTTACAGTCATACTGTTACCACCACTGCTTACGATACAGGAGGCGGGAAGATCAATCAGTGTAACATAGCCATCCGATCCCGTAAGGTCAAATGCGGCAGCTTTAACAACACCCGGGGCCGTGGTAACCGGGGATGCACCGCCGGTTGATGTACGTGAGGCGTCGGTAGCAAGGATTACAGTTCCGGCTGTTGAATTCTGTACTGCAACATTTCCGAAATTCATGTCATCTACTTTGGTAATCGTCAGAGGGGCGATGATGTTAGCGGTGGCAGTGGCAGTCGTTGAAACTGTAACTACCTGAGCTACCACGTTCGATGCAAAGGTCAGCACTACAAATGTGATTCCGATAAATTTAATGAGATTTTTCATGGCTTTTGTTTTTAATGTTTGTAATTGGTTTCTGATTGATAATTTTCGGTTTTATAGAGTGGTCGGGATGAGCTTTGCAAAATCTGGCAATAGTTACCTTTATGTAAATTATTTTTTATGAATGTAAATTTATTTCGGTTTTGCGTATATTTTTTATACTTTTTATCAATAAGCAAAGTTAGGGTGACAGGTATCGTTTCACAATAGTTGGTATCAATAAATTTCAATAACGGGAAACAATAACAAAATCAGTTAATTTGAGAATTATATACTTATTAGTCAACGCTCTTGCAATGAAAAATGGCGTGAGGTAATCACGCCATGAATCCCTAACAAAAGGGGTAATTAAGCAAATTATGTAAAATATTTGAATTTTCCTTAATGATAAAATCAGTTTGGATTTTGATTATCCAGGTTGCCTTTCAGGGAAATGGATCCGAGGTTGTTCAATGAGGCTCCGGCTTTTATTGTCAGGGTACCGTTCACTGTAACAGCCATCCCGGAACTGATTGTAAGACTGGCTCCGCTATTGATGGTCAAATCCTTACATGTCAGGCCTGTAGTGCTGAGTGTCGGGTAAAAAGCAGGGGCAGGGGTACCGGGGATAATGACATCCATGGCTGCGAGGGGGACAATCGGCGGGCTCCAGTTAACGGGATTATTCCAACTTGCGGAGGTGCCGCCGCTCCAGGTGACCTGAGTCACCTCCCCCACCGTAAGGTCATCAACACAGATAAACTGCATGTTCTTTGCACTGTAGCCGTGCCAGCCAATATAGTACACATCGGTCGACGGTGGGGTGAAGAAGACGATAGCCTGCAGGTATGTTGCTGTCTGAAGGGTTGCATTTGACCAGAGAAGACCTGTTGTCATGCCGGCAGCATTCGGAGACAACCCCCATTTTACCTCCAGTTTTTCCGGGTTCGCCGTCGAACTTGAACTGCGATAGTAAAAGCTCAGCATATAGGTAATACCCTGCGTCAGGTCCATATCGGGGGTGAAGAACCAATCATTCATTACTTTGGTCGCATTCCTGTATATATACATTGAATTTGGCGAAGAGTGGGGATAAAGTGCCGAAGTAACCCACTTAACTCCGTCCGCGTTGTCATCCGTCACGGCAAGGCATCCGGTTGCCGGTGGGGTAAAACTGTTGAAATTTTCCAGATACGGCAATGGGAAAATGCCGCAGATTGTTGTGAAATTACAGGGCCCGGCCCATGAGCTCAACAGGCTGTTGCAATCGGAACGAATGTAGTATGAATAACCGTGATTGGGCAGGAGCCCCCCCAGGCTGTAAGGATTAGAGGTAACGGGAGAAACAAGTGTTCCTGCTGTAAGGGGGTTAAACCCCGTCTCGCCCCATTTGATCTCCCAGGTGGTGGTGGTTCCCACGGGTGTCCATGAAAGGTCGGCTCCTGAAGCCGTGATATTGGAGGCTGAAAGTGTTGCCGGCGGGAGGCAGCTTCCGGAGAAGGTAATATTGTCAAGATAAAGGTTGTTGCCATATGCACTTACCCCTCTGAACTTTACCCTGTTGGTTCCGGCAGGAAGCTGGTAGCTTTTGGTCGCCCACTGGCCTGCTGCCGGGACAAATGCCACTGCCGCAGTGCCTGCTGTATTAAGCGGTCCGGCGGCACCTCCAAGCCAGGTAGTTAATAATGTATAGGCAACTCCGTCGTTTAATGAACCGTAGAGTTCAAGCCTGTCAACCACGATTCCATCAGCAGCATAGGCGTGATCGAAGGTTACGATGGCATTCGACAGCATACCAAAATCCAGTTTTGGTGAGATCAGGTCAAAGTTCCCCGAAGGGGTTGAAAAAAAATCTGCCTTGACTGAGGCTGATCCGGATCCGTAACCGCTTGCCGCTGTTGAACGGGACCAGGTTTTGCTTGCCTGCAGCCAGCAGGCAGGCGGGAAAGCAGTACTCTCAAAATCGGTCAGACAGGGAAAGTTAACAGTCGGGTCACAAAGCGTTGCTGCCACAGAACTTGCGCCGGCCGAATAGGCGGATGCATGTACCGACCATGCTTTATAATAATAGGTGGTTGCAGGGCCTAGACCCGTTGTCTGGCTGAAGGATGTGGCTGAACCATTATAGATCACCGTGCCGCCTCCTGCGATGGCGGACCCGGCAACATAACTGCCGGAAGGGACTCCGAATGAATTGATGCTGTTGTATGCTACCATGACATTATCTGGGACTGCATTTCGTTTCCAGAGCAGGTTTACCTGCGACGAACTTATCACTGTAGACATAAACCCGCTTGGAGGGACCGGGGTTGCCAACGGGGAAAACATTGTAACCTGTATATTCGGCCGGTTGTTGTCAACTCCTCCCGATCCTGAGGGAGGGGTGGTGTTGTTACCCCACGATTCATGGGTAGTCAGGTAATAGTTGTAATTGAATTCCGGGTAACTGGTTCCCCCGTTTCCCCCGTAATTGGTTTCACATAAAACCAGGAGATTACTGGCCGAATAGGCAAAATCGGCAATGTCGATACTTCGCCAGCCCACAGCCGGGAATGTCGTGGTACCATCATAAACAAGGGTCGCCCCGCTGGTCATGGTGCTCCAGGTGGCTGCAGCCAGGGTCGTTGAAGATGTTTGTTTCAGGTAGATTTTCGCAGGGCAGGTTTCGAGGTCCCCCACTCCTACCTCCCAGCCAAGAGTGGTAATAAATCCATAGCTGCCGATTTCGGCAAATGTATAGAGGGAGGCGGATCGCTCATACCCTTTCCACATCCCGAAAGGTTTTGACTGGGTACCGCCCGCTCCCGTACCGATCGTCACTGTTGTTTGAGCAGGCAAAAAACAGGATGAAAGGGTAAGGATCAATAAAACAAGGTACTTTTTCATAGGCGGGTCCCCACGTAACAAGTTAAAAATTGGCAAGGTCCAAAACAGCCATGCCTCCATCCCTTGCATGACCATGCAAAAAATGAAGTTAAAGTTAGACAGGAAATCGTTCGTAAACAATAGCGGCTATCCGTAAATCACTCTGCCTGAAACGAATAGGAAATCAGCAAACAAATACTGATATACTACAGGAAATCAAAAGCTAAGGCTGCTGGTTTGGCGTGAATCCCACACACATGTAAAACAGCCCATTCAGCGATTCCTGTCAGCGAATCTCAAAACCGACCATCTGTAAATCCTTCCAGAACTGGGGATAGGATTTCGCCACGACATCGGGGTTGATGATCTTCAGGCTGCCGGTTTTCAGGACGAGTGGTGCCAGGGCCATGGCCATCCGATGATCCCCGTAGGTTTCAAAGGTCAAAGCTCCGGGAAAGGATGATTTTGATGATTTTATTTCAAGGGCCGATAAATTCTCACCCTGGATGGAGAGTTCAACCGAAACGCCCAGCTTGCCTATTTCATTTTTCATGGCCCGGAGCCGGTCAGTCTCTTTTATCTGCAAACTTTTAAGACCTTCAAAACGACTGCGGATTCCCATTCCTGCGCATGTTGCTATTACCGGTTGGGCGATATCGGGATGATCACTGAAATCAAAATAGAACCCGTCTATTTTCTTCCGGGTTTTTGTAAGGTGAACGCCCCTGTCGGTAAACCGGGTAAGAATGCCAAAATTTTCAAAGAGTGACGGCAGTATGGCATCCCCCTGGAGACTCTCCTTCTGTAATCCAAGAAGTTCAATATCCACCTCGTCAGAAAAAGCTGCCGCTTCGTACCAGAAGGCAGCCGCCGACCAATCCGCTTCCACAACAGAGTCAACCGGGGTGTACATCCCGGGCCTGACATGTATCCTTGTTTTTCCCTCTTTGATCTCTGCGCCGAATGACTGCATCATCCTGATGGTCATATTCATATAGGGAGTTGAAACGGTTTTTCCCTTAAAGTTGATTATAAGTCCATTGGGAAGAAAGGGGGCGATCAATAAAATTGCCGTTGTGAACTGGCTGCTGACTCCCGGGTCGATGACAAGTTCATGTCCGGTGAGGTCGGCACCCCTGATGAGTAAAGGCGGATAGCCTGGCTTGGCAAGATAATCAATTGAAGCACCCAGGTGGTTCAATGCCTCTACGAGGATTCCGATGGGTCTTTGTTTCATCCGGTCGGAGCCCGTAAGCACCCACTTCCCAGGTTTCATCGATAGCCATGCCGTTACAAACCGCATGACTGTCCCGGCCATGGCCGCATCCAGCTCCACCACCCTGTTCTTGTTACTGCCAGCCATTACAGTGGCAATCAGCTTCTGTAACAGCAATGTATCATCAGCATCTGAAAGGTTTTTGATTTCAAAACCTGTTTTGCTCAACGCCTTCATCATCAGTAACCTGTTGCTGATACTTTTTGATGCGGGAAGCCCGATAACACCCTTCAGGATTTTATCGGGTTTGCAAATTACTATCGATTTAATCGTCTTTCCCTGCATATCTTATTTGGTTTATCCTCC
>JBAXFZ010000136.1:0-9707 GCA_037139685.1 Bacteroidota bacterium | reverse complement strand
CATCACGCCCTCGTTGAACTTGCCCGCGGGATCACGCCGGCGAACCTTCCCGACGCCCTGCATGAGGCATATGTTGCCTGGCAATCGGCCCCCATCATCGGGGGGATCCGGCTTATTGCAGATATTCCTGCCTTTTCAATCGTCGTCTTCATCTCGGTACTTGTTTACATCGGGATCTACGAGACCAAGATTGCAAGCAACATCATGGTTTTGCTGAAAATCGGCATACTTTTCCTTATCATCGCCGTTGGTTCGTTTTATATCGACCCGAAAAACTGGCATCCCTTTGCCCCCAACGGGGTTACCGGTGTGCTTAAGGGGGTGTCGGGTGTCTTTTTTGCCTATATTGGTTTCGACGCCATCTCCACAACCGCCGAGGAGTGCAGGAATCCCCGAAGGGATCTGCCCAGGGCCATAATCCTGGCGCTGATCATTACCACAGTTCTCTATATCATGATCAGCCTGGTGCTTACCGGGATGCTGCACTACTCCGAGCTGGGGGTTGGTGATCCGCTGGCCTATGCCTTCCAGAAGCTTCACCTGACAAAGCTCTCGGGAATTATCGCCATCAGTGCGGTGATTGCAATGGCCAGCGTGCTGCTGGTTTTCCAGGTGGGCCAGCCGCGTATCTGGATGAGTATGAGTCGTGACGGGCTGCTGCCCCGCTCATTCTCGAAGATTCACCCTCGCTATAAAACGCCCTATTTTTCAACTGTTATAGCCGGCATCCTGGTGGCCATACCCTCCCTTTTTATGAACCTGACCGAGGTGACCGACCTGACGAGCATCGGGACCCTGTTTGCCTTTATCCTTGTCTCCGGCGGTGTACTGGTGCTGCAAAGCGGGTGGAAAAAAAATGACATTCCGAACAACGAAAAGGGGTTCCAGGTACCCTACCTGAACAGCCGCTATTTCCTCCCATTCATTTGGATCGGGGTGCTGATGCTGCTTTACTGGTGGAACAGGACGGAAATTCACATTTTCCTGTCGTCATGGCCGGGGGTGTTGCCGGGTGCCTCCGCAGGAGGCCTGGCGGGGCAGATGATCCAGTCGCAGTTTCCAATCCTGATTTTTATTATTTCCGCCATAGTGCTTACCTGGTTTGGCATCCGGAACCAGCTGTCGCTGATTCCCATACTCGGCCTGCTGACAAATTTCTACCTCATGGCCCAGCTTGGGGTTACAAACTGGTTGCGTTTCCTGGTGTGGCTTGCCATCGGCCTGGTCATTTACTTTAGTTACGGGAGGAGACACAGCAGGCTGGACAAAGAAAATAGCGTAATGGCGAAATAGCGAAACTCTGTATTAACTCTTATTTTCTGAGATGTCATTCACTGAAATAGTTGTGATCGTACTGGCAGGTGTTCTTGTCGGGTTTATCAACACCCTTTCGGGAGGCGGATCGGTGATCAGCCTGTCGTTGCTTTTGATTCTCGGGCTTCCGGCCAACATTGCCAACGGTACCAACAGGATCAGCATCTTTTTCCAGACCCTCTCCTCGGTAGGCAGTTTTACAAGGCAAAAGATGTTTGACAACCTCCGCCCTGTCTGGCTTGCCATTCCGGCAACGGCAGGGGCCATTCTCGGGGCTTGCCTGGCGGTGGATGTCAATACGCGGGTCGTCGAAATAGCGATGGCCGTGGCCATGGTCTTCATGGTCTTTTTCCTCTTTTACAAGCCTGATAAATGGCTTAAAGAGAACCCTGGAATGCTGGGGAAACCATTGCAATGGTGGCAGTTTCTAATGTTTTTCTTTGTCGGGTTCTATGGAGGCTTTATCCAGGTGGGCGTTGGCTATTTCCTGCTGATGGCGCTTGTGATGGGTACAGGATACGACCTGGTAAAGGCAAATGCAGTAAAAAATCTGATTGTCTTTTTTTATGCGATCTTTGCCTTGCTGGTTTTTATCATCGATGGAAAGGTTAACTACCTCTTCGGGATCATCCTTTCGGCCGGCAGTATGATCGGGGCGCTGATAGCCTCCTACCTTGCCGTGAAAAAAGGGGCTGGTTTCATCCGGGCCGTTATTTTACTTTCAGTGGTATTGACCATCCTCCAGATCACAGGATTGATTAATTTTACATCCTTGTTAAAACATGTTTTGTAACGATATGGATCAATCCAAAACTGTACAAATGAAGCATTGACCGAAGAACAGGTGTCACAGCGGTGTTATTGCCGTATCGTTTGCGAAGGAGACCAAAAAAGATATTCAATTAACTTAAACACAAAAAAATCAACTTATGAAAAGCGGTTTTATCAAATTGTCCAGGATGAAAGGTCAACTCGCCATCCTTGGCGTTATTTGCCTGTTCCTGGTCCTTTCAGCCCATTCGCTCTATGCCCAGGCAGATGCTGTTTCAGTCGTGCCGATGAATGCGACTCTCCATCCGTGGGCACTTGCCATTCACGGCGGTGCCGGCAACCAGGCCAGGGGATCCATGTCGGCAAGCCAGGAACAGGCCTACCTGGATAAACTCAATGAAGCGTTAAAAGTAGGATCTGAAATTCTCTCCCGCGGGGGCAGCAGCCTTGACGCGGTGGAGGCGGCTGTACGTTTTATGGAGGATTGCCCGCTGTTTAACGCCGGCAAGGGTGCCGTACTGAACGAAAATGGCAAGTCCGAGCTGGATGCAGCCATCATGGATGGCAATAAGGGTACGGCCGGGGCAGTGGCCTGTGTCACCAATATTAAAAACCCGGTGTCGGCAGCCCGCAGGGTCATGGAGAAATCGGGCCACGTGATGCTGGTGGGCACCGGTGCTGAGAACTTTGCAAGGGCGCAGAAGCTGGAAATGGTCGACCCGTCCTATTTTATTACGCCTGAAAGGCTCGATGCATGGAAGAAGAGCAACCCCCAGCCAAAGACAAAACCGGTGAAGGAGGATGGAGAGAAGGAGAAACATGGAACTGTCGGTGCAGTTGCCATCGATAATGCGGGAAACTTAGCTGCCGCTACCTCCACGGGGGGACTGCCCGGTAAAATGGCCGGACGGGTGGGCGATTCACCCATCATCGGCGCAGGTACCTATGCAAACAACAGGACATGTGCGGTGTCTGCGACCGGGCACGGAGAATATTTTATCAGGAACGTTGTAGCCTATGATGTGTCGGCTTTGATGGAATACCGCGGGATCCCGCTCGAAGAGGCCGGGAAGGCCGTGGTTATGGAAAAACTAAAGAACCAGAAAGCTGAGGGCGGACTGATCGCAATCGACAAGGATGGCAACATCATCATGCCCTTTAATACCAATATGATGTTCCGCGGTTTTATCAAATCAGGGGGTGAACAGGAAGTAGCAATTTACTAAGAGAATAGGTGTTCCCGGATTTTCATATATTTAGTGATTGATAATGCGCATTAAACAGGGTGTAATTATGAAGACGTTCTTTTTATCGGCAGGTTTGTTCCTTATCTCTGTCGCTGGCCTGCAGGCCCAGTTTCTGCCCGACGCAGCCTCCGGAGATACGGCATCATATCCATACTGGGTGCAAATGATGCAGGACCCCACTGCCAGGTTCAGAGATACACAGCATGCCTTTGAAAAATACTGGGAGGGACGCGGCAACTACCGTCACAACGGATGGAAAGTTTTCAAACGCTGGGAATATATAAACCAGGACTGTGTTCAGCCTGACGGCAAATTACCCGCCCCAGGCCAGGTGATGGACGAATATACCCGCTATTTTATTTCCCACGACGCGGTGATGTCTGCCAACGGGAACTGGAGCCTGGTCGGACCTGCGGCATCCCCGGGAAACGCTACGGGGCAGCCCAATGGCCTGGGCCGTATCAATGCCATCTGTCTTCATCCGGTCAACCCCAATACATTTTATATCGGGTCGCCGTCGGGCGGGCTCTGGCGCACGACCGACGGCGCCGCCACCTGGAGCGTGCTTACCACGAGCACGCCGACCCTTGGGGTGTCGTCAGTATTGCTGCATCCCACAAATGCCGGCCTGATACTGATCGGCACCGGCGACCGTGATGCAAGTGATGCACCAGGGATGGGGGTGTACCGGAGCACCGACGGCGGAACGACCTGGATCGCCTCCAATTCCGGCATGGGGAACCTTACTGTTGGCATGATGATCATGCACCCTTCGGATCCAAACATAATCCTTGCAGCTGCAAGCGGAGGAATATATAAATCAACGGATGGAGGGATCAACTGGTCAAGGAAATCCTCCAACACAAATAATTACAAGGATATCAGGTTTAAACCCGGTGACCCGTCAATCGTCTATGCTACGGAGGGTGGGAAGTTTTACCGCTCGGTCAGTACAGGCGATTCATGGACCCAGATCACCGCGGGGGTGATTACTGGTACCAGGCTGGTAATCGGGGTCAGCCCTAATCAGCCGGCATGGGTTTACCTGGTGCAGACCAACGGCCCGTTTGCAGGTTTGCTTCGTTCGACCGACAGCGGGCTTAATTTTACAACGCAAAGCACCACCCCCAATATCATGGATTATGCATGCGATGGCAGCGGCACCAGCAGCCAGGCCTGGTATGATCTGTGCATTGCAGTGGATCCCAACAATGCCGGTACCCTGTATGTAGGAGGTGTTAATATATGGAAGTCGGCCAATGCCGGCGTTTCGTGGACCATAAATACGCACTGGGTAGGCAGTTCGTGGGGAACTTCGTGTGCTCCTTCGGTTCATGCTGATATTCACTGCCTTGAATGGTCGCCTGCAAACGGTAATTTATTTACAGGCTGCGACGGAGGCATCTACAGGACACTGAACGGCGGAACCAGCTGGAGCGACCTCTCCTCCGGGCTTGCCATATCCCAGGTTTACAGGATCGGGCAGAGCGCCATCAAGCAAACCCTTACAATGAATGGTTACCAGGATAACGGAACCTCTAAAAATACCGGGCCGAACTTTACAACCGTGATTGGCGGCGACGGTATGGAATGTATAGTTGATTATTCCGATACCACCCTCAGGTACGGGTCAATCTATTACGGCAATATCCTCCGTTCCACGGGTGGAGGTTATTCCACAATAGCAGCGAATGGTTCAAACGGGATTACCGAAGCAGGGGCGTGGGTAACCCCCTATATCCTCCACGAAACCATACCCTCGACCATGTTCGCAGGGTATGTGAATGTGTGGAGAACCACCAATGTGAAGGCCTCCTCACCATCAGCCGTTGCATGGACGAAAATTTCAGCAGGGGAAACAGGAACATGCAGTGTCCTGGAGCAGTCTCCTGCAAACGTAGATATCCTTTACGTGGTGCGCAGCAGTTCCCTCAAACGATCCGATAATGCCAATGCCGCGAGCCCTTCCTGGACCGCATGTGCCCTTCCCGGCGGTGCAACCCCGTCAGACCTGGAAGCCCATCCCACCGACGCGAACATCATTTATGCCTCAGCAGGGACGAAAATTTATAAATCTACCGACAAGGGAGCCACCTGGACCAACATCTCGGGAAGCCTTCCGGCAGTCAATATTAACTGCCTGGTTTACGATAAAAACACCAATGAAGGGCTCTATGCAGGAAACAAAACAAATGTTTTCTACAAGGATGCCACGTTCAGTGACTGGGTTGCCTTCAGTACCGGGTTGCCCCCTGTTGATGTGCGCGAACTCGAGATATTTTATGATGCTGCAAACCCGGTCAACAACAGGCTCAAGGCTGCCACATACGGCAGGGGGTTGTGGCAGTCGGATCTCTACAGCCTGTTTGCCGTTGCACCTGCCAACCAGAATGTTGCATATACGGGAGGAATAACGAGCTTTTCCGTAACCGCAAATTCTTCAACCTCCTGGACTGTCTCGAGCAACGCAACCTGGTGCACCGTTAATCCCTCCGGTTCGGGAAACGGTACGATCAGTGCAAATTATACCGATAATCCCGGTATTTCCGCCAGGGTTGCGAGCATAACTGCAACCCCCTCGGGTGCGATACTCCCGCAAACCGTAACTGTAACCCAGGCAGGCGCTCCGCCGGCACTCACGGTCACTCCCCCCAATCAGAATGTGGCCAGCCAGGCCGGAACCACCAACTTTACAGTTGCCTGCAACACCGACTGGACCGTATCCAGTAATGCAAACTGGTGTACTACTGCACCATCGGGTTCTGGGAATGGAACAATCGTGGCTAGTTTTACGGAAAATCTTGCCGTCACCGGCAGGAGTGCTTCGATAACAGTTACTGTAGCATCACTTCCTCCCCAAACTGTAACCGTCACACAGGCCGGGGCGGCCCCGACACTCACGGTAATGCCTCCCAATCAGATTGTACCATCACCGGCAGGTGCCACAAATTTTACAGTGACATCGAATACCGACTGGATTGCGGTGAGTAATGCCGGCTGGTGTTCAGTAACGCCGGCAGGTACGGGAAACGGTGTTATTGCGGCTGCGGTCCTTGAAAATCTTACAATCTACCAGCGTGTAGCAGCTGTAACTGTATCAGTGAACGGACTGGCACCCGTAACAGTAACCGTGACCCAGGACGGGGCGGCTCCCTTGCTTGCCGTAACGCCTCCCAACCAGGATGTTCCTGCGGCTGCCGGCACCACCTCGTTTACCGTAACTTCCAATACCACCTGGTCGGCGTCGTGTGATGCAGGCTGGTGTGTCATCACATCGGCAGGTTCAGGAAATGGTGTGATAAATGCCGATTATTCCGGCAACCTGCTGGTGACCCAGCGGGTCGCCCATATTACGGTCTCCGTCAGCGCAATTGCTTCAATAACCGTCACGGTTACGCAAAACGGTGCGCTGCCGTCGCTCTCTGTTGCTCCTTCAGGCAGAAATGTGTCGCCCCTGTCCGGAACCACCGATTTCACGGTGACCTCCAATACCGACTGGACTGTAACCGCCGATTCAGCATGGTGTGTGCCAACACCGGCCGGCACAGGCAATGGCACAATCATTGTAAATTATTCCGAAAATCCCTATTATTTTACAAGGGTTTCCACCATTGCCGTAACAGTCAGCGGGCTATCGCCCCAGTTTGTAACAGTCACCCAGGCCCAGTCGGTTGTTTCAACCCCCGGGCACACTGCGGGAGGAATAGGGATCTATCCAAACCCTACAACCGGAAAGTTCAGGATCACGATGACCGGAAACCAGCAGGGCGGGATGGAGGTAAAGGTAATCGATTATACAGGGAATGCAGTTTGTACGAGGATTTGCGGCGCCGGCAGCGATTGTATTTTCGACCTGGCCTCTTTGCCCCAGGGTTGCTACCTGGTTAGGATACAGACCAACGGAGATTTCCAGGTACGCAAACTGGTCATCATCCGCTGATGAGTGTAAACAAATTTTACTAAAAAAAAAGGGTGGGGGAATGGAGCTGTTACAGTAAATCCTGCATACTCCCTTTATTTTTATTCCTCTATTGCTTGTCGTATTGCTGGATCTCGTCATGAACATATTCGAGTGAAACGCCCGCGACCAGGAACATCTCCTCCGATTCACGGCCATCATGATATTTACGTTCGCAGACCACGCGTTCAATGCCGCAGTTGATAATCAGCATGGCACAGGTGCGGCAGGGAGTCATCCTGCAATACAGCGTGGCCTTGTCGAGAGGGATGCCCAGGCGGGCAGCCTGGCAGATTGCATTTTGCTCCGCATGAACCGTACGCACGCAATGCTGGGTGATACGGTCATCCTCGTGCAGCATTTTTTTCATCAGGTGGCCGGTTTCATCGCAATGAGGCAATCCACGGGGTGACCCGACATAACCGGTAACCAGTATCTGACGGTCACGTGCAATCACGCACCCGCTTCGTCCGCGGTCGCAGGTGGCTCGTTTTGAAACTGTATGCGCAATTTCCATAAAGTACTCATCCCAGGAGGGACGTTTGTAGGCAGGGGATTCCATTTGCACAGGGTTTTAATGAACTGGTAAAATTACGAAAGGATTTGATCTGCATGACGGGAAAAAAACAAACGACCCCGCAGGTACGTAGCGGGGTCGTTAATATTAATAAAACAAGCAAAACCAACCATTTTCTAACCGGGAAGGATATCGTTAAACCCTCCTTCGCCGATCATTTAATTTTTTATGCAACGTACTGAATAACCAACTGCACGGTAATCGTCAGCGGTATATCCTTCGCTGGCAGCAAACCAGAGCATTGAGGACTGTGTGGAGGAAATGCTGCTTGTCCAGTAGGCGCCGGCGTTGCCAGCCTGGTAGATATTTCCGTCGGGGAAATCGCGGTAACCTGCAGTCACCCATTTCAATGAGGAACCAAATGCACCTGCGGTGTTTTTAGATGCCCAGCTTGCAAGTTCTGCAGTGAATTCAGCCAGTGTCGGAACCCGGAAGCCTGCAGGGCATGGGTTGTTGACCCCGGATACACCTTGCCAGAGAGCGTTGTTCTGAGGAACTCTCCAATCCCAGGGGGATGTCGATGTCTTGATGAATAAGGCATTGGGGGGGGTGTTTGTTGCTGATTTGGTCAGCGTTACACCGTTTACAGGGGTGCCAAGGTAGGAGGTTGCCCAGGTGATGCATTGATGGTTGTCGGCTAAACGACCCCACTGGTAGAATGAACCATAAGCTAAAAAGTCGATGGCCGACTGACCAACCCTGGATGCTCCGAGGTTGCGGTCAAGCCATACCTTCGTGGTTTTATGGTTGGCAACTTCCATATAGGTATAGCTGGTGTTGCACGAACTGAATACGATTGGGGTGTTGCTCACCACAACTACCGTGAAACTGCCGGTAGTCCCGAAAGTCACCGTAAAGGTGTTGATCCCGGTCGCCACAGGAGTGCCTGTTGCCGGAAGTGTCAATACCTGTGTCCCTGTTGCTGTGAAAGAGCCACTCTTTGAAAAACTGTAACCGTTAACTGTACTGCTGTATATATTGTATGTGCCAATGGCAGTTACCGCGACCTTCAGTGTCAGGGTGTTTGCCGATGCTAATGCAACACCTGCCCTGTAATCGCCATTTACGACAGTGCCTGCTGTAACAATCGAACCCGTGGCAGCTGCCTTGAGTCCTGAATTGTTTTGCCCGTTATCTGTAGAGGTCGGAACCTTATTGATGTCCTTTTCGCATCCCATAAAACTCATGCTGAAAATTACGGCCAGGATCATTAACGCGGAGAGTAAATTTTTTGTTTTCATTGTGCAGGTTTTTAAAAATGAATGGTAGATTTAAAGAATATATACAGTGTGAATTTGATAGTGTGTCCGATTATAAAATTGATGTCATTAATTACTTTACAAAGATGAACGAAATTTGCACGCCAAACAATAGGGTATATACGTAAATAATAATAGAGGAAAACCACTATATAAAACGTATATATAAATAGTAAATAGCATAATATCAATTAAATATAAAAAATAATGGCGTGCAATATGCACGCCACAAAAAAGAAAAAAAAGCAAAAAACAGAATTATTTTACTTTCGGGTCAAATATTTATACATCTTTTGAGGATTGTTGGTGTATAATAATTTTACATTAATTGGAATTTGTTTATTAAGATGAGTTTAACTGCTCATTCCCTCAAAGTATGTCACGTGTCCTCCTGAGATACAGTTAGGGGAAGGGCAGCAATGCGGGCTGGCAAATCTGTTAAATTTCATCGGCAGAACAGCAGTGGATTTCAGATTTTCAAAACATGTGCTGAATATGTGGTGCTGGTTGACGGCATCCTAATTCATAAAACAACGTGTTACAAATATCATGAAGGAAATATCGCCGTGCAATAGCGTCTA
>JBAXFZ010000135.1:0-9747 GCA_037139685.1 Bacteroidota bacterium | reverse complement strand
CCGGACGGTTTTCAATGTTCATGTCTTTGAGTTGAAAGTAGCAAAGGGTAGGTATATCTATGCCAATCGTCTTGGCAGCTTTTAAAATCGTTGTATCTTTTTCGACCTCAACAGGTTTTCCGTCGATGGTCAGTTTTACCATTTCCATGTATTCCTCCTGGTTATTTAATAAAAATCGCATTGAACTTACATTTCTCCAGGCATGCGCCGCATTTGATGCACTTTTCCTGGTCAATCACGTGTGCCTGCTTGCGTTCACCTGCAATGGCATCAACCGGACAATTTCTTGCGCAAAGCGTACACCCGATGCAGTTTTCGGCATTGATTATATATTGCATCAGCGATTTGCAATTCCCGGCACGACATTTTTTATCGATTACGTGCTCCAGGTATTCATGGTAAAAATTATCCATGGATGAGAGAACCGGGTTCGGTGAAGTCTGTCCAAGGCCGCAAAGCGACGTGTCCTTGATGACATGACTCAGATTCCTCAGTTTGTCAAGGTCTTCCATCACGGCATGACCCTGGGTGACCTTCTCAAGAAGCTCGAACAACCGCTTGTTCCCGATCCGGCAGGGCGAGCATTTGCCGCACGACTCCTCCACGGTGAACTCCAGGTAAAATTTGGCCATTCCGACCATACAATCGTCTTCATCCATTACGATCATCCCTCCTGATCCCATCATCGATCCGGCAGCAATCAGGTTGTCATAATCAATCGGGGTATCCAGGTCCTTTTCAGTAAGCATTCCGCCCGAGGGCCCCCCGGTTTGAACAGCTTTGAATTTGCGGTCGTTCTTAATCCCTCCGCCGATCTCAAAGATAATTTCACGAAGGGTGATTCCCATCGGAACTTCGATAAGACCTACATTGTTTATCTTTCCGGCCAGGGCAAAGACCTTTGTTCCCTTTGATTTTGCCGTTCCGATGCTTGAATACCAGTCGGCGCCCTTAAGGATTATGGCCGGGATGTTGGCATAGGTTTCAACGTTGTTGACATTGGTCGGTTTGCCCAGGAATCCTGATTCCGAAGGGAATGGAGGCTTAACAGTTGGTTCGCCCCTGAGCCCTTCCATCGAATGGATCAGAGCAGTCTCCTCGCCGCATACAAAGGCGCCGGCACCGTATCGGATTTCAATATCGAAATTGAACCCGGTTCCTAGAATATCTGTTCCAAGCAATCCAAACTCCCTGGCCTGTTTCATGGCAATCTTCAGCCGTTCGACGGCCAGTGGATATTCGGCACGGATATAGATCACGCCTTTATCGGCTCCCGTGCAATAACCGTTGATAGCCATTGCCTCGAGCACTGTGTGTGGGTCGCCTTCAAGCACCGACCGGTCCATAAACGCCCCGGGATCTCCTTCGTCGGCATTGCAAACCACATATTTCTGATCGGCCTTAACCGCACGGGTGATTTCCCACTTCAAACCGGTGGGGAATCCTCCGCCGCCGCGTCCGCGAAGTCCCGATTTCTTCAGGATCTCGATGGTAGCTTCAGGGGTGAGTTCGGTGAGAACCTTTCCCAGTGCCTGGTAACCGTCACGGGCAATGTATTCGTTAATGTTTTCAGGGTTGATGAATCCGCAATTCCGCAAGGCAATCCGGATCTGCTTTTTGTAAAAACCCATATGCTTTGAATCGCTCTTGAATTCCTTCGTCTCGGGATCCTGGTATAATAAACGGTTTACCTTTCTTCCTTTGATAATATGTTCCTCGAGAATTTCCGCGCAATCTTCCGGTTTAACCTGGATGTAGAACGTATTATCAGGCATCATTTTAACAATGGGACCCTTTTCGCAAAATCCGAAACAACCTGTCTTGATAACCTGTACCTCGGTTTCAAGTCCCTTCATCCTGATTAATTCCTGAAAATTCTTCAGGATCTCGTCGCTTTTTGAGGCATGACAACCAGTCCCGCCGCAAACAAGCATATGATATTTAATTTTTGCCATCTGAATATTTCCTGGTTTTATTTATTATCGATCGTTTCGTAATTAACAGGGATGATCCCGTCCAGCAACTCATTGTTAAGGATATACTTGTCAATGATCCTGCTTGCCTTTTTTACATCGACATAGCCGAAGGTGATGGGTTCGTTTCCCGGTTTTGTGATTTCAACCGTGGGCTCTGCATAACAGTATCCCATGCACCCGGTTTGTGTAACCACCGCATCAATGTTACGTTTGGCGAATTCCTCGATGAAGACCTCCATAACCTCTTTGGCGCCGGAAGCAATCCCGCAGGTGGCCATTGCAACCTTGACCTGGATACGTTTGTCGGGATCATTGCTCTGTTCCCGTAAGTCAATGCTGGCACGAAGGTTATCCTGCATCTTTTTCAAATCGGCCAGTGATTTAATTTTTTCCATATTCTATGTGTTGTATGATTTTAGGAAACCAGCGCAACGCCGATTTCGTTCAGATTTTCAGTGATCATTTCATGCAGGTAGTGATATACCAGGGGATCGTTTACCGGGATATCTCCAAGGGCTTCCTTCACCTCAGTAGTCGAAAAGTTGTACACCTTGCCGTCCTTGGTATGCGAATAGGTAAAACCGATACCGGGATTGGCCGTGACAGTAAGCAAAACAGCGCCGGGAACATCTCCAAGGACAGGCCTGTCCAGGTGATCAAGCACAAACTCGGCCGTAACCTTTGTCCCTACACCCTCCCTGCTTACCACTCCGAACGAACCCCCTGTTCGTTCGGCGTTTTGCTTCAGCAACGACAAACCCAGCCCGACCTTACGTGTTGTCCGGGTTGTGAAAAACGGATCTGCCACCTTTTGTACCATCTCGGTTGTCATACCTTTTCCATTGTCGGAAAATTCAAGCCGCAGCAAGTTTTCACGCGTATCTTCAATGATATCAAGTGATATCAGGTCCGCTTGCGCGCTGATTGCATTTTGAAATATATCCAGGATATGCATAGACAAATCTTTCACGGCAAATTTACGATTTCTTATTGTTATAATATTAACTTTGTTAATAAATTCACAAATTAGTTTAAAATTTTCACGCCTTTTTGCCCTGTTTCATGCAGCGCCTTCCTGATTTCTGTAAAAGCGGGGCTGATGAGTTCAAGAAGTGTTACCCGTGTCCCGATCTGCTTCAGGTAGTGGGCATCGGAGCCGCTGATCATCGTGTAGGGCTTCAGTTCCGGGTGGGACTTCAGAAACCCTTCCGGTGTGCAGTGCGGTGATATCTCCAGCGCATCCACAGGGAGGTCGGGAGGGAGAAAGCCAAGTTGCTCAAATACACTGAACCGTCTTTTATCAATATGGGCGGGTATAAACAGTCCATCCAGGCTGTGCACCTTCGCCTCGACCTGGTCGATGCTCTGGTTTATGGCCGACACCAGTAGGCGTTCCTCCTCAAAAACAATATTATTGTCGGCATCTACCGCAACCTGGTATCCAAACCTGCTGGCATCATTCCGGATATCGGGCAGGTTCGCGTCGAGATACGCCTGGAATTCGTTTAACTGCCTGTCTGTTTCAAAGTAGACCAGGCAGTGAACCTCCTCCTTTGTGGTCACCTCGGCGCCCGTTAATACAGTGATCCCGGTAAGCGCCCCCAGCTGCTTTACGACACTGCATTGCCGGGTGCTGTTATGATCGGTTATGCCGATGATATCCAGCTGCATCTCCATTGCCCTGGCAATGATCATATCGGGACTCATCTCCAGGTCGCCGCATGGCGATAAAACCGTATGAATATGAAGATCTGCCCTGTACGCTTTCATCAGACAGCAAGCAGTTTGTATATTTTCCCCGTGATCCCGAATGCCTCTTCGTTGGTGCCCAGCACCGGAATTCCCTCGATTTCGCTTTGCCCAAGCATATCGGGCTCAGGCTGGTATCCTTTGACAAGCACCACGGCTGCAAGATCCTTCAGCGAGGCAATGGCCATCACGTTTTTATGGGTCTGCAGCGTAACCCAGATATTCCCGGCGACAGCGTGGCCCATTACATCACTGAGCAGGTCGGATGTATACCCGCCGCTGATTTCGCGGCCGATACCTTCACGCCCGCCTAGAACCTCCAATCCAAGTTCTTGTACTAATTCTGAAACTTTCATTGTTCAACTTTTATATTTGGTCAGCTTCTTAAGGAATCAGTTAATTTCGTTGATTTCATCCTTCAGGCTGTTTTTATCCAGTTTGTTTTCGCTCCAGATCGACTGCATAATCCTTACCGATTCAGGCATGTCAAGCTTCTCATTCTGCTCCAGGATCTTCTGGACAAAAATGCATTGCTTGATGCTGGCTTGGTTCTGTACGACATCCTCTGAGAGCGATTTGCATGTGGGAGAACCGCAAATCCCGCAGTCAACCTGGGGCAGCACCCGGTTCATCTCGTATATTTTTTTCATTTTGATCATTGCCTCGGCAACATTGTCGTCAAGCTTCATGATTGAACGGGGCTGAACGCTGCTTATCATGATCTGCTCAGGCAGCAGGTCGATCCCGTGATCATTATCCGCCTGGCCAGCTTTATGCTCGCAGTTGAGGGTTTTATCACATTTTGATGCCCGTTTCCTGAGCCTGTCAACGGTCATAAACCGGTTGGCAGTGCAAAGGATGCCTCCTGCACAGCTTTCGTCACAGGCACGGAGTTCCAGGAAGTCAACACCTTCGATCTCCTCATTTTCAACCTTTTCGAGGAACTCCATCACATTATTGATCTCGTCGATTGCAATGGAGCGGCCAAGGTTCATGTGATCTGCCTCGCCGTGGGTAAGGCTCCAGCATACCGATTTCCCTGAGAGAGGCCTGCATCCGGTGTTTTCGGACTTTTCTTTTTTCAGTCGCAGTATTTTAAAGACCTTGTTGTACAGGTAATTCATGTTGATGACTCCGTCGATCACCGATTTTTCTTCTCCTACCGGGCTTTTGACGGCAACGATCTTCGCAGCGCAGGGAGTTACATAAAATATCCCCATTTGCAAAGGATCAATTCCCTGGCTGACCAGGGTTTTACGGACATGCAGCGCAGTAATGTCAACCGGGGCTTTGAGAAGGATGATATTTCCGACGAGGGTCGGGAACCTGACCTGGATCAACCTGACAATGGCGGGGCAGAAGGGTGAGATCAGCGGTTTTACTGACTTGTGTTCGCCCAGGTATTCATTAAACCGGTTGTTCAGGAACTCAACTCCCTCCTCAACTTCGTAAACGTGGGTAAAGCCCAGTGAACGCACAGCCGATAGGATGTCGCATGAGTCGACGCTGTCGGGAAACTGGCCGGTAAAGACCGAAGGTATGAGTGCAATCCGTGTATCGAACCGGTATATGTTGTCAAAGTCATCCTGTTCAACAATGATGGCCCCGACCGGGCAAACCCTGTAGCACTCGCCGCAATCGACACACCTGTTGGCATGCAGCTGCGCCTTCCCGTGTGTAACACGGATGGCCTCTGTAGGGCAAATGTTCATGCAATGCGAACAGCCGATGCAGATGTCCTCCCTGAACTTCAGGGCGTGATGGAATTGAAGGTTGTCGCTGGGTTCCATCGTTTATTTAAGGAAAAAATTAATGATCTCAACGGTTGTCCCTTTGCCGACCTCGCTGGTTATGCTGAGTTTATCGGCATTGCTGTTCATGTTCGACAGCCCCATGCCTGCGCCGAAACCCATCTCCCTGACCTCAGGCGTCGCCGTTGAATAGCCTATCTCCATCGCCTTTTTAATGTCGGGAATGCCGGGCCCTTCATCCGTGAGCCTGATGATTATCTTTTCGGCATCGATATCTACCGAAATAACCCCATTGTAGGCATGGGCAACGATGTTGACCTCTGCCTCGTAGAGGGCCACAACCGTGCGTTTAATCACATTGCCGTCAACATTGAGCTGTTTAAGCCGCTTTTTTACCTCGCTTGAGGGAAAACCGGCTTTTGAAAAATTTCCGCCTTCAACCAGGTACTCGAAATGCATGTTTCAGTCGGTTTGGTTAATAAACCGGGTTGATTCCGGCATTGTAGAGAATTCCACTCGCCTTGAACATGGAAAAGGGGCTTTGAATGATGGTAATCCGGTTTTCACCGGCGATCCTGATCATTTCGTCAGTGACCTTTTTGTTTCTAACAAATACCACGCAACTTATGTCCGACATCTCGGCCGTGCGTATCGCCTGTACATTCACCAGTCCCGTGAGAAGGAGCAGGTTGTCGGTTTTTACTGTCAGAACATCACTCATCAGGTCGGAGGCAAAAGCCATTTCAACCCTGTTATCAAGATTTTCGGCCCCGGTAATCAGGGAACCTTCAATCAGACCAACCACTTCTTTTATCTTCATAATGCAATCCACTTCTTTATTGCGGATTCTTCAGTCCGTCGAATCCGCTGCAAAAATACGACCTCTTTTACTATCTTCCTAATATTTTATGTTATATTATTCACAATGTTAATAAATTCACAAATAAACATTCATAATAAGTTCATCAGTCTGAAATATAATCAGATATGTTTGAATAGGAGGGGATACCAGCCGGAATCGGAAAGACCAGGAATTAAAGTGCGATTATCAACTGAAGATGATCCTGAAGCCGTTACCGTGTATATTGGCAATTTCAATGGAGGGATCGGTTTTGAGACATTTGCGCAGGCGGGCAATAAATACATCCATGCTGCGGCCATTGAAGTAATTGTCGTTGCCCCAGATTTTCTCAAGTGCGTATTTCCTTAATAAAATGCCGTCCTTGGCCGAACAGAGCATCTTTAGCAAGCTGGCCTCCTTGGGAGAAAGCTGCTGGGTGATGTTGTTATATGCCAGGGTGCGAAGGTTATAGTTGAAAAGTAATTTGCCCACCATGAACTCGTTTGAATCCTGCCCGTTATCGTTACGCTGATGGTTCCTCTTCAGGATCGCATGCAGTTTAAAGAGCAGAACCTCCGAGTCAAAAGGTTTGGTTATGTAATCGTCGGCCCCAGCCCTGAATCCCTCCAGCATGTCCTCCTTCAGCGACTTTGCCGTTAAAAAGATAAAGGGCACATCGCCGTTGCTCTTTTTAATCTCCCTGGCCAGGGTAAAGCCGTCCATTTCGGGCATCATCACATCCAGGATGCAGATGTCAAAAATCTCCGACCTGAAGGCTGCAAGCCCCTGTTTTCCATCTGCTTTCAATACCACTTCAAAATCATTCAGTTCAAGGTATGATTTCATGATCGACCCAAAATTGGGATCATCCTCCACCAGCAATATCTTTATTTTCGGATCCATAAGAGCGAAGTATTTAAAAATTCAAAGTTCAACATGCAAAATGCAAAATGCAAAACACAGATTCAGGCTTCATACTGTTCCTTCTACAGGTGAGGAAAAACAAGGGATACTGATCTCAAACCGGCTTCCCTTTCCAATCTCACTTTGAATGTGAATCTCGCCGTGATGGGCCAGGACAATGGCTTTTACATAACTCAGTCCTAGGCCAAAGCCCTTTATATTGTGTATATTTCCAGAGGTGACCCTGAAAAATTTGTCAAAGACCCTGCGCTGGGTCTCCTGCGACATTCCCAGCCCCCGGTCCTGGACGCCAAAGAAATATTTCCCGGAACGGTTGAATGAAAAAATCTCGATTTCAGGTTTTACGATTGAATATTTGTTGGCATTGTCAAGCAGGTTGAGCAATACATTACGGAGGTGGTCCTCATCAACCTCCGCCATCGGGTTTTCAGCATCGAGCCTTGTGGTAAGCGACCCTTCACGCTTTTCAATCTGCAGGCGATAATGCGATACGACTTTTTCGATCAGGTAATTCATGTCGACCGGTGAGGGACGCAGGTGGAAATCGCGGCTGTCGAGCAGTGCCATCTGCAATACCTGTTCAACGCGGGTGTTCATCCGGGTGTTCTCCTCCTTTATGATACGGGTGAATTTCCTGATCGTTTCAGGCTCTGAAATTACCTTTGCATTTGTTATGGAATCGGCTGCAATGGAGATGGTTGCAATCGGGGTCTTGAATTCATGGGTCATGTTGTTGATGAAATCGGTTTTTATATCCGATATTTTCTTTTGCCTGATCATCACCACGATGCTGGCGCCTGAAGAAAGGATAATGATCAGTGTAAAGAGAATTGACCCGAGCAACAGCAGAGAGAGCGATTTGAGCACATGGGTCTTTTGTCCCGGGAAATAGACCAGCAGCATATCCGGTTTATGGAACAGATCATTTGGAAAGAGCGATACCCTGTGCTGGGTGCCGCCATATTCGCTGTTGAACCCGGATGAACGTATGGGGATGTGGTTGGTGTCGTTCGAGGGAGAAAATACGGCAAATTCAAAAGGCAGATCGATCCCTTTATCGTTAAATGACTTGCCGAGAGAGGCCTGCAGGCTTTTTTTATTGATCCGCTGCTGGATTGGTGAAGGTTTTGTTTCTAGGGCAATGGCCATCTGTTTGATGAAATCCTGGATTTTTTTCGCCCTGTTGTCCAGCTTCTGGATATTGTTATCCCGGAGAACCTTCCTGTTGTTACCGGGCAGGTGCTGCCCGTGTTGCCTGGGGTGAATAAATTGGGGTACAACATACCTTATAGCCCTTGACCCGTTGATATCGGGTGTATCGATGATGATCTGGCCCTCGCTGATATTTTCAGAA
Source organism: Bacteroidota bacterium (assembly GCA_037139685.1). Lineage (GTDB taxonomy): Bacteria > Bacteroidota > Bacteroidia > Bacteroidales > FEN-979 > CAIVAT01. The sequence goes on along the minus strand of JBAXFZ010000135.1, from coordinate 1,152 downwards.
CCGGGCCGCCGGTTGCCTGGCTGTCGATTTGGATCCTGCTCATTCATATCCATCAGCGAATCTATCCTGTTAAGCTGGTCGTTCCATTCAAAATTGAATTCATCCATCTCGTTCACAGGCATCTCCTGGTAATATTGCTCCAGGCTCACGGTGACCGAATCAAGTCCGGACTGGATGGGCACGACATTGTACTGATAAGAATAATGAATCACACCGGAGGGGGGAGCACCCCGCTGAAAAGGTGGGGGCGGCGGAGGTGGCGGTGGTTTCCTGGAACCAACCGGCATCTCATTCAGCACCATCAGCGAATCAAGCCTTTCTTTGATGGCCTGCGTTGTATCTTTGGTGAAGGCCTTGACAATCCTCATAATACTGTCGCCTTCGAAATTCCTGCTGATGAAGTACATGTTCTCCCGGGTCTCGATTTTCTCAACCACGCTCCCCAGTGCATCATTCACACTGCGCGAAAATTGCGCCTCCTTCACCTGGAAGGCATTCCTGATCCAGAAAAACTGGACGATGATGATCCCCAGGAGCGAGACGCAGATACAAACAATAAGAATGTAGATGAGTTTCTTATTCATGGTACAAAAATAACCAAAGGTTCAGGTCATTCAGCAAGATTAACTATTCATTAACCAACATTAACGTTTTATTAACATATTCAACCACTTACCAGCCTTAGATTTGCATCATTAACTTAATAACAGGAGGCCCCAATGAAAATTCATCCATTTATGTTCAAAACAGCACTGGTTTTTGGGACAGCACTGGTCCTGGCCATTTTTATCACAAGGCCTGCCTATTCCCAGGAAGCTGCTAAAAAAGAGACACAAAAGAAAATCGTGCTGAAGATTATCAGCGACGATAACGGCAAGACAACTGTAATTGACACCACCTTCGAAAACCCGGACCCGGCTACGCTTGATTCTGTCCGGAACGAGATCAACAAGGTAATCGTAATGGGCAAGGGCAAACACGGCCGTTTAAAATTCCGCAACATGCCTGAAGGATTTAACTATAATTTTGAGATGCCGGATATCCCTGAATGCCCAATGGATATGAAGGATCTTGAGAACTTTGAAGTCGAGGGGATGTCACCTGGCGAAGACAGTGAAGACAATAGCTGGGACGAGGAAACCGGGACTCATC
>JBAXFZ010000134.1:0-9777 GCA_037139685.1 Bacteroidota bacterium | reverse complement strand
AAAGAGAACATTTACATTGTCACCAACGAAATTTATAAATCGCTGGTGATGAGGCAAATCCCCGAGATGGCCAGCCAGCAAATCCTTCTCGAACCTTCGCGACGAAATACTGCGCCCTGCATCGCCTATGCCAATTACTGCATTCTTGCCCGGGATCCTGAAGCACGGATCGTTGTTGCACCCTCTGACCACATCATTCTGAAAGAGGATATATTCATCGAAAATATCGAGACTGCCCTTGCCGCCGCCGGGGAAAACGACTGGCTTCTGACTCTTGGAATCCGCCCGAGCCGGCCCGATACCGGTTACGGGTACATCCAGTACGTGGATGGGAAAAAAGATGTCTATCCCAAGGATAAACACATCAAAAAAGTTAAAACATTCACCGAAAAACCAAACCTGGAACTTGCCGAAACATTCCTTAAATGCGGCGACTTCCTGTGGAATTCAGGAATTTTTATCTGGTCGCTGAAAAGCATTATGAAGGCCTTTGAAAAACACCTGCCCGATGTGGATGTGCTTTTCAAGAACGGGATTGGAAAATTCGGGACCAGCGACGAACATTCGTTCATTGCAAGCACCTATACAGTCTGTAAAAGCATCTCGGTTGACTATGGCCTGATGGAACCGGCTGAAAATGTATATGTTCTTGCTGCCGATTTCGGCTGGTCGGACCTGGGGACATGGGGCTCACTCTATGAAAACCGCCAGAAAGACGACCTGGGCAATACGGTGGTGGGAAAAAATGTGATGCTCTACGATTCCTCAAACTGCATTGTCAACATGCCCAAAGAAAAACTGGTTGTACTCCAGGGACTCAACGACTATATTGTGGTTGAATCCGAAGGCGTTTTGCTGGTTTGCCGGAAAACGGATGAACAACAGATCCGGCAGTTTGTGAATGACGTTATGCTGGAAAAGGACGAAAAATTTGTCTGAACCAGCCGGCCTTCCCGGACGCCAGACGGGACCTTTTTTTTGAATTCATTGTGTTCTCTGCGCCCTCTTTGTGATCACGGCGTTTCATCACCGCGGACAAAGAGGGCACAAATGGCACAAAGACATTTTTAAGGCTGTCGGGGCCTTTTTTTCATTTCAAATGCTCTCCAAGGAATTTCTCCATGGCCCGGTAGAAATCGAACCGGTTTTCTTCGTTGTGAAATCCATGGCCCTCGTTGTCTTTCACCATGTATTGCACGGCAATATTGCGCTTTTTAAGGGCATCCACGATCTGGTTCGATTCGTTGATATTCACCCGCGGGTCATTCTTGCCCTGGGCCACAAACAACGGGGTTTTGATCTTGTCTGAATTCAGGGCAGGCGATGTGGCGACAAACTGTAAACTGTCACCCTTTGGGTTGCCCACCATTTCATAAAACATGTCAAGCATCGGCTTCCAGTAGGGGGGAACGGTCTTCATAAAGGTGAAGAGGTTTGAAACGCCTACGTAATCAACCCCTGCGGCATACAAGCCAGGCTCCCTGACCAGCCCCTGGAGGGTGGCATAACCACCGTAGCTCCCGCCATAGATGGCAATCCGTTTCGGGTCGGCAATGCCTTTTGATATGAGCCAGCGGGTACCGTCGGTCACATCATCCTGCATGGTCTTTCCCCATTGTTTGAATGATTTTTCCCAGAAATTCCGTCCATACCCGGTCGATCCCCTGAAATTCATCTGGAGCACCGCATATCCGCGGTTGGCCAGGAACTGGATCTCAGGATTGAAGCCCCAGCTGTCCCTGGCCCACGGGCCGCCGTGAGGATTAATTACCACCGGCAGGTTCCTGGCTGTTTCAACCGTATATCCAACAGGGAGGGTGAGATAGCCCTGGAGTTTCACGCTGTCACGTGCAGTATATTCAACAGGAACCATCTCGGCAAGCTCTTCCGTTTTCAGCCAGTCACAGATATCTGCCACCTTCTGAAGGGTGTTCTTCGTCCTGTCATACACGTAATACCCTCCCAGGGAGCGGTCACTGTAGGCACGAACCATGAATTTATCCTCCGCCTTTGTCATCGAGGTTATTCCGAAGGAGAAGTTGCCAAGCTGCTTCTGGATGTTTTCAAAAAACTGCTTTCCCTCTTCGTCGAAATAGAACCGCTCGGGTTTCGAGGATTCATAGTTGGCGCATACCAGCTTCTTTTCAGCGTGCGACCATGTTACATCGTTCACGTCAAAGTCCTTGTTTTCATAAAGCGTCTTGATCTCCTTACCGTTGGCAATGTCAAAGATGACCACGGCGCTCTTATCCCTGCCAAGATTCGAGGTGGCAAAGATGTTCTTATTATCGAAGGTGAAAAGCATGGGTGACAGGCTCTCCTTGAAACTGGTGGTCAGCACCGGTTTGAATTTGTCGCTTTCCTTCTCCCTGTATAGCAGCTGGGAATTCACCCCGTCCACGATTGCCGTGGCCGCCCTGAGTTTTCCCTCATGGTCAACGATCCATCCCTGGATATTTCCGGGGTTTTCGGCCAGCTGGGTCATTTTTCCCGTGACGATGTTGAGCCGGTAGGGATCAAACACCTCCGGATTACGCTTGTTCATCCCGATAATCAGTTCGTCAGGAAAATCATAGAGGTCATCGAGAATCTCCGTCCTTACCTTCGGGAAGTCGGTGAAACACTGCAGGTTTGACCCATCAATGCTCACGCCGTAGAGTTTGAAGTTCTCATCTCCCCCGGTATCCTTGAGATAAACGATCCGGGTAGGGTTTTTCCAGAAATAACCGGAGATATCCCGGTCTTTTTCGGAGGTCAGGCGAACGGCCTTGTCGGTTCCGATCTGCTGGACGAAGATATTCAAGCGCTTTTCATAGGGCGCCATATACGAAAAATATTTCCCGTCAGGGGAAATCTGGTAGCGGGCCTTTTCAGGATTCCTGAAGAAATCTTCAAGCGGTATCTGCCTGGCCTGGGCCGGTTTATGCGGACTACACCCCCCAAACAACAGGGATGCACTGATCAATCCTCCAAGGAGGATATAAAGGAATGTTCGGTTCTTCATATGGTTTATTTTGTCTCAATATTAAGAAATAATTAATCAAACTTGTTGAAAAATCGACAAGTAAGACAAATTTCTCTGTGAATCCGCAGGCTCAAAGGATAAAAAAAAGAGAAGCTGTGGCGGGTAAGGCTTATAATTGCGTAAGTTTGAATACCCGATGAAAATATATTCACAGGTTCGCCGTTATTGCACAATGGGTTACATGAATGGTTAGACTAAAACTGTTCCAGCCCGCGCACCATGACTGGCGGTAATCTTTCTCGGCCATTTGATTCATTATGAAGTAAAATAAATAACCGTGGATATATACCTCCGGAAAAAACGCTGGAAACTGTTCTTGTTTGCCTTCGCCGTGCTCATTGTTGCGGCATCGCTCTATTATACCAGTATCCTGGTCGCGGAGATCAGGAAGGATGAGCGGAAAAATGTGGAGATATGGGCAGAGGCCATCCATCAGAAAGCCGACCTGGTCAACTTCACCAACAACCTGTTCGAACAGATAAAAAATGAAGAGCGCAAGCGGGTTTCCATCGTAGCAGAGGCCCAGCGGCGCATCATCAAAGCCACTTCGAACGAGGACCTCAATTTTTTCCTGAGCATCATCGGGGAGAACAATACAATCCCCGTGATCATCACCGATGAGAACGGGAAAATAATGAATGCCCGAAACATCCGGATTGATTCAGTAAAATATCTCGAGGGAAATCTCAAAAAGGAATTTTCGATCTATCCACCCATCGTTGTGAAATACCTCGATACCCAGATTTTCCTCTATTATACGGATTCAAACATTTTTTCACAACTGAAGAAGGTCCTCGATGACCTGATCCGCTCTTTCTTTTCGGAGGTGGTCCTGAACTCCGCCTCTGTCCCGGTTATAATAACCGACAGCACCCGGCAGAATGTTTACCAGTGCGGGAATATCCCGGCCAGCAAGGTCCAGGATAAAGCCTGGATTGCACAAACCCTTAAATCGATGGCATCGCAGAATACCCCTATCAGGGTCGACCTCGCAGATACCGGCGTCCACTATATCTATTACCAGGATTCATTTCTTCTTACACAACTCAAATACTACCCTGTTGTCCAGTTTGGCGTTATAGCCGTATTCCTGCTGATTGCCTACCTGCTTTTCAGCTACGCCCGCAAATCGGAACAGAACCAGGTGTGGGTGGGGATGGCCAAGGAGACAGCCCACCAGCTCGGCACGCCGCTGTCGTCGATGGTTGCATGGATGGAACTTCTTAAATTAAAGGGACTTGACGAGGAGACTGTGCGCGAGATTGAAAAAGACGTGCAGCGTTTGGAAACTATCACCGACCGGTTCTCCAAGATCGGCTCGGCTGCCAAACTTGAAAAGACAAATGTTGTGGAGGTGATCCACGAAACAGTCAATTACATTCGCTCGCGGATTTCGGCCAAAGTCACCTTTAACATCCAGCCTGACCGCTCCCACAAAATTATGATCCCCCTTAACCTTCACCTCTTTGAATGGGTCATCGAAAACCTGTGCAAAAACGCAGTGGATGCCATGGAGGGCAACGGGCAGGTGAACATCGAAATAACTGAGGATGACGATCACATCCATATCGACATCGGCGATACGGGCAAGGGAATTCCAAAGTCAAGGTTTAAAACCATCTTCAGGCCCGGATATACCAGCAAGGCCAGGGGCTGGGGGCTCGGGCTGACTCTTTCAAAAAGGATCGTTGAGAATTACCATTCAGGGAAGATCTATGTGAAATCCTCCATCCTGAACAAAGGAACCACCTTCCGCATCATCATGAAAAAATAACCCTTTGTCCGGAATCTACATCCATATCCCTTTCTGCAGGCGTAAATGCCACTACTGTAATTTTTTCTCGATCGCTTCTCAAAAACTGAAAGAGCCCTTTCTGAAAGCATTGAAGCAGGAGATTGTCCTTTGCAGAGACTACCTGGACAACACCCCGGTGAATACCATATACTTCGGCGGCGGTACCCCCTCCCTTTATCATCCGCGTGAATTGCAGGAGGTGATGGAGATGCTCACCCCGAAGCCTGTTCTTCCCGAACGCGCAGGAATTGCTGATTCAGAGATCACGCTGGAGATTAACCCTGATGATGTTACCCCTGAATATGTCTCGCAGCTGCGGGAGACCTGGTTTAACCGTTTCAGCCTGGGAGTCCAGTCCTTTTCTGACGTGGACCTGGAATACCTCAACCGGACCCATTCCGCAGTGCAGGCGATACGCGCGGTGAAACTGCTGCAGGATGCCGGGTACGACAACATCAGCATCGACCTGATCTACGGTATACCATCCTCAACCCCCGGCAGGTGGAAAAAAAACCTTGAAACTGCATTTTCTCTTGGCGTTCCCCACATCTCAGCCTACGCACTCACGGTCGAAGCCCGCACACCGCTGGCATGGATGATCGAGCGCCAAAAATCAGCACCGGTCAGCGACGAATCGCAGGAGGAGCAGTTCAGGTGGCTTATCGCACAGGTCAGGGAAAACGGTTTTCAGCAATATGAAATTTCAAATTTCTGCAAACCCGGGCACCATGCCATCCATAACACCAACTACTGGAGAGGGGTTCCATACCTGGGGCTGGGTCCGTCGGCCCATAGCTACAACGGGCAAAGCAGGCGATGGAATGTCTCCGGTCTTTCAAAATATATCGACGGGATGGAGAAGGGAGAATGTGTTTATGAAGAGGAACTGCTGACGAAGGAACAGAAATACAACGAATATGTCATGACCTCGCTGCGCACGATGTGGGGATGCGATGGCGGGAAGATTCTTGATGATTTTGGATTGCCGGTTTACGATATGTTCATAAAAGGAGCCAACCCCATGGCAAACAAGGGATTTCTTTCCGAAGATTCAGGCGTTTATTACCTGACGGATGAGGGAAAGTTGTTCGCCGACAGGATTGCGGCCGAGCTGTTCCTTTAGTCCTTCAATTTTTTCCCGCCGGGATGGTGTTCCCAGATTCAATTTCACAACTCCCATTCCTTTACTCAGCCCCCCTTTGCAAATCTTAAAAACGTGCCCAGTGGCAGTTTGCGCTTTCCCCGGTCGGGGAAGTAGAATTCGCCTGACTGCATCCCCGGGATATCGCCAAAACGGGTTTTCACAAGGTTCTCGGGAATCAAAGCTGAAAAACCCATCGAATAAAGACTCAGCACGAAAAAGCCGTGATCGGGGTCCAGAATCTGCTTGCTGATGGCAATGATCTCATCGATCGAATCCTCCAGTATCCATTTCTCGCCATCGGGTCCCCGGCCATAGGCAGGCGGATCAAGGATAATCCCGTCATAAACATTACCTCTCTTTACTTCGCGCCGAACAAAATTCATGGCATCTTCCACAACCCAGCGTATGTTGTCAAGCCCGCTGGCCTCCATCATCTCCTTTGCCCAGCTTATAACCGGCTTTACCGAATCGACATGAACCACGTCGGCCCCTGCGGCCTTTGCGGCCAGCGAAGCGCCTCCTGTATAAGCGAAGAGGTTGAGCACCCGGGAGGCGTGAAGCTTGTCCTTGCTCTTTGCATTTTGACTAACCAGGTCGTAGATATAGTTCCAGTTGATGGCCTGCTCCGGGAAGACGCCAATATGGCCGAAAGCAGTCAGCCCAAGCCTGAAGGTCAGGTTCATCTGCCTGTAATGGTAACCGATATTCCACCTGTCGGGCATCTTTGGCTTGCGGACCCACGATCCACGCTCGAATTCGTCTCCAGCGGCCTTTTTACCCTTCACGCGCACATAGCGGGCATGACAAAGAGCCTCCCATTCGCTTTCGGGCAGCGATTTCTGCCATACGGCCTGGGGTTCAGGCCGTATCAGGATGTATTTCCCGAAACGTTCCAGCTTTTCCCGGTTGCCGGTGTCGATCAGTTCGTATTCGGTCCAGTCGGAGGTGGTGAGGATTTCCATATCGGGGGATCATTTTGGGTGATGATTGGTGTTTAGTTGGCAGTGGTTGTCGGGGGTCCCCGGATTGCATCCGGGGTTATTTAGTTGGGTTCTGCGATGGGCCCCGGATTGCATCCGGGGTTATTCAGGTTGGTTTGGGTCCCCGGATTGACATCCGGGGTTATTTAGTTGGGTTCTGCGATGGGCCCCGGATTGACATCCGGGGTTATTCAGGTTGGTTTGGGGCCCCGGATTGCATCCGGGGTTATTTAGTTGGGTTGTGCGATGGGCCCCGGATTTCATCCGGGGTTATTGATGGTTGTTTGGGGGCCCGCGATAGAGATCGGGGGCGGGAGTGGAGATAGTTTGCTGACCAGGATTTTGAGTGGCTGTGAGCCGGTGTTGGTCCAGGCCCTTAAGACTCCTGCATTGATGTGGATGGTTGTGCCCTGCGGGACTTCTATCACGTCGTTTCCGACGGTCAGCAGGCCGGATCCTTCGGTAACGAAAAACACAACATCCATCGGCTGAATGTGCGGGTCCATTCCTTCGCCCGGCTGAAGGGTCAGGTGAACCAGTTCAAAACGGTCGTCTTTGAACAGAACCCGCCCGTCGAACCTGAAGGGAACCCGCGGGGCGGATGTGAATGGACACAGGGTGTAGAATGACATAATTAAAGGCGAAATAGCGAAATAGTGAAAATGTGGCTAATGAGCTTCTTTCGATCAAAATTAGGATTTTTTTCTATATCAGAGGACAAAGCTGCAAATTCTTCCCGCAAAAGGCCTTTTCAGGATCAGGTGAATAACTCGGAAATTTCTTCCCGCGAGAGGTCCTTCAACGGATTACCGGAGGGGAGGAAGGTGTCGGAGAGGGCCTGCTTGCGCTGCTGAAGTATCAGCATCTTTTCCTCGATGGTACCGGTGGTGATGAACTTGTAGGCGATCACCTTTTTATCCTGCCCGATGCGGTGGGCACGGTTGATGGCCTGCATCTCCGCTGCCGGGTTCCACCATGGGTCGAGGAGCATCACATAACCGGCTTCGGTCAGGTTGAGCCCGGTACCTCCGGCTTTAAGCGAAATCAGGAAAAACTGCCTGGAAGGGTCCTCCCGGAATTTATTGACAACGGTTTCACGCTTTATGGTAGCCCCGGTGAGCAGCGAAAAGGGGATTCCCTCGAGGTCAAACTGGGCGGCGATCAGTTGCAGGTGCTTTACAAAGGAGGAAAAGATCAGCGTTTTGTGTCCCTCGTCGTGCAGGGTGCGCGCCATGCGCATAATTTCCTCAAATTTCCCGCTGTTGTAGCCATAATCTGGGTCGGCCATCCCCGGGTGGTTGGCCATCTGCCTCAGCCTGATCAGCGCCTTCAGGACCATCAGCGAGGTATCGGTGGCCCTGCCCGATTCAAACTGCTGCAATACTTCGTTCCTTACGGCCGACTTTTCCTTCTCGTAACGCGACCGCTGATGATCGGTCATCTCGCAATACCACTCTTCGATGGTCAGGGAAGGAAGATCGGGCTCTGCTTCCTGCTTGGTGCGACGCAGGATAAAGGGAGCCACCAACCGCTTTAACCGTTCGGAAACGGGGTCGGCCTCACGTTTAATTGTACCTTCATCAGCCTGGTCATACTCCTCATCGACTAAAAGTCCGTGGTGCTGCTTTTTCTCAGTGTTTCCAGTGAAGGTTGCGACGGAGACTGGCTGGGTCTCAACCCATTTTGAGGCGTAGCGTTTTTGAAACTTTGCCAGCGGCCCCAGCAGCCCCGGGTTGAGGAATTCAAACTGTGACCAGAGGTCGGTAAGGGAATTTTCGATCGGGGTTCCGGTAAGCACAAGGCGATAATCTGATTCCAGCCGGCAAACCGCCCGGCTGACCAGTGCGACAGGGTTTTTTATCACCTGGCTTTCATCCAGCACGATGTAGTGAAACCGGTATTTCATGAAGAGCGACAGGTCGTTGCGAAGGGTGCCATAGGTCGTAAGGATTACATCCACTGCTCCGAAAAAGGGGGTGGAGGTCATCCTGTGAATCCCGGTATGTTCCATGATGCGCAGTGAAGGTGCAAATCGCCTGATCTCATTCTGCCAGTTGTGAACCAGCGAGGCAGGCATTACAATCAGCGAGGCGGCATGTGGCGATGTGTTAAACGAGAGCAAAAGCGCAAGTGTCTGGATGGTCTTGCCAAGACCCATATCGTCGGCCAGGCAGCCTCCGAAATGGTTTTCATGCAGAAACCGCAGCCATTGCAAGCCCTCCGCCTGGTATGGGCGCAAAACGGCCTTAAGCGTCTCAGGTGCCTCCACCGGTGGTGCCTGCCCCGGATCGAGCCGGTTAAACCTCTCTGAAAGCGCTTCGCTTACTGGCAGGCCAAGATCCCTGACAAGCTGAACATGATGAAGAGGCAGCCGCATGTTTTGGCCGTCGGACTCTGAAAAATAATGCAAATCCCCGTAACGGGTGAACCATTCGGAGGGGAGCACCGCGATTTTGCCCCCCGGCAGCGGGAATTCGCAAATCCCGTCGAGGATATAACGCCGGAGCTGAATGAACGGAATTTCCATGCTGCCGAAAAACACGGAAGCCTTCACATCGAACCAGTCCAACCCGGGATCTATCCTGATTTCCGCAGAAACACTGCCGGTGAAAAACCTGAAAGGGGCCCGTTCATTGCTGATCCGGATGCCTTCATTCCTGAAAAAGGCTGCATTTGAATTCAGCCATTCTACGAGCTGGTAAAAGGCAGGATTGCCGGTAGTTGCAACCACGGGCAGGGTTAAAGTGTTTTGGTTATACATGACAAGCCCGGCCGACAGGCAACGGTCCATCATCCCCGCCTCCCACTCCGGGTCCCGTTCAGTTTTATAGAA
>JBAXFZ010000133.1:0-9805 GCA_037139685.1 Bacteroidota bacterium | reverse complement strand
TTCCCGGGATAGCGGACAACCGGATTGTATTTCCCGGGATAGCGGACAACCGGATAGTATTTCCCGGGATAGCGGACAACCGGATATTGCATATCCGGTTATTGGGGGAGGGGATGGTTATCATGAGGAGGGCAGCCTCCCATATCCTACCCGTGCACAAGGTGCTCTGATACAGCTGTTCACAACTATTTCCGGACCTCAGGCCTTCGCCACTCTCAAAAAGCAAACTAACTTGCAAAAAAATTCTCAACCCAGCATTTGCAATCCCGTTGTGGGATTGTGTTCTCAATATGGGAGTGTTTTTAATGATCAATAATTTGTAATATGCTTAATGTCAGTAATTTAATATTTACTGAATTTTTGGCACGCTATTCGCATTACTGTTTTCATAACCCTCTAAAAGCACATTCATGAAATTAAAAGCAAATACGATCATTCTTCTCCTGGTACTTACATTTGTGATCCTGGGAACCCCCTCATGTAAAAAAGCGGATCCAACTCCTGTAACGACCCAGGCGACCTCGATAAATGACCTGAAAGTTCCGGCCGGTTTTATCTTTAAAACAACAAAAGATGTCGGGATCAATATCCGTACCCTTGACAACATGGACAATGCAATTGCAAACATCCGCGTAGGTGTTTACAGTGATTATCCTGCACAGGGCGGAACCTGTTTTGTTTCGGGAGTAACCGATGCAGGCGGAGAATTCAAACTCGATTATATTTTTCCGGCCTACCTCGATTCGGTTGTGGTAGCCACCAACGCCATCGGATTTGCCAATGCACAGAAATTCAGCGTCAGGGATGGAGCCCTGTCATGCCTGCTGGGTGGAAAACATGCGGTTGCAAACCTGAAGGACGGCGGTATCTTCAAATCAACGCTGAACAATGTTTATCCGATGGGAACCTATAATTCAAGCGGTGTGCCGAATTATCTTACCCCGACAAACGATCCGATCGATGCCTCCATGATCCAGGATATCAATGCAACGCTGCCGGAATATATCAGCCTTGTAAATTCGCATCCCCAGTACTTTGCTGCCTCCAATGTCCAGAATCTCATTGTCAGCGAACCTTCAGATGTTTGGGTCACCTTTGTTCATGAAGGCGCCGGGTACCTTAATGTGCTCGGATATTACAAATACCCCACAGGCAACCCGCCGGCAAACCCGGCAAGCATTGATTCTCTTCACATTATCTTCCCCAACGTTTCGTTCTCAGGCAGTGGCGGCGGACTTACCTCCGGCAACCGCGTGCATTTAGGTGTTTTTGGTCCCGGCACAACCATCGGATGGGTTCTTATCGCCGATGGCTTCCGCAACAAGACAATCACCTCAGGAAACTGGACTCTTTATTCGGATAAGAACCTCAACCCGGAGCCCAATGCAGCTCTGAAACAGCATACAGTGCTGCTGAACGACATCGGCCGTGGCAAATTCCTGCTCAGTTTCGAAGATATCCGCAGGGATTCAGGATCGGATAATGATTTTAACGATGCAGTTTTTTACGTGACCGCCAACCCGATCCAGGCCATCCAGACGGCCAACTTCCCCATCCCGAACTACACCCAGGTTGATACCGACGGTGACGGTGTTTCGAATGTGTTCGATGATTATCCTACCGACCCCACCAAGGCATTCAACAATTTCTATCCTAACGAAGGTACCACCGGGACACTTGCATTTGAGGACCTGTGGCCAAGCAAAGGCGACTATGACATGAATGACATGGTGATCGGATACAGCTACAACCAGGTGACCAACGGTCAGAACAAGGTAGTCCAGATCAAGGCCACCTTCATCCTGAAAGCAATGGGTGCCGGTTACAAGAACGGTTTTGGTTTCCAGCTCCCGATAAGCCCGTCGCTGGTCTCCAGTGTTACAGGAACTGATCTCAGGGAGAGCTATATTACCAGGAACAGCAACGGAACAGAATCCGGGCAGTCAAAGGCCACCTTCATCGTATTCGACAATGGTTTCAAACTGCTGCCTTACCCGGGCGACGGCAACGTGGGAGTGAATACAACACAGGGCGCAGCCTATGTGCAGCCCGATACAGTCCATGTTGTCATCAACCTTACAACACCCACCGCTCTTTCGGCAATCGGGACACCTCCCTACAACCCGTTCATCATTGTAAACATGGAGAGGGGCAAAGAGGTTCATATGATCAATCACCTTCCCACCGACCTGGCTAACATGGCATACCTCGGAACCGGGGCTGACAACAGCCTGGCCAGCAGCGGACGCTATTATGTAACCAAGGAGGGACTTCCCTGGGTGCTTGATATCTCGAGTAATTTTCAGTACCCGACCGAGAAGAGCGAAATCACCCAGGCCTACCTGAAATTCATTCCATGGGTTGAATCAAGCGGCCAGAGCAACTACGACTGGTTCCAGTCAAAAGCCGGCTACAGGAACACCCAGAAAATCTATACGCATTGATACTTTAGTTGGTTTGTTTTTAAGTGTTGAAGCCGCCCCGCAAGGAGCGGCTTTTTTTTGCCGTTAACCCTGCTTTAACAACCGGCTGTTTATATCTTCCTTCGCGGTCACGGCCGATCCGGCAATTCTTACATTACATTTGGAAGACATAACTCCTGCCCCATGGTGAAAAGGAATCTCAAACCCAAAAAGATCTTTGTGCTCGACACATCGGTGATCCTCTACAATCACAACGCGATCCGCAGTTTTGACGATAATGACGTGGCCATCCCGATCACGGTGCTTGAAGAACTAGATAATTTTAAAAAGGGCAACGATACCATCAATTTTGAGGCCCGTGAATTTATCCGGATCATCGACCGGCTCTCAAACAAGGCTACCCTCACAAAATGGATTTCGCTCGGAATGCCCAAGGGAGGAAAGTTCAAGGTGGTGATGAATGAGCAGAGCGAACTCGATGCTGTCAGGGTGTTCGGTGAGAACAAACCCGATCACCGCATCCTGAATGCAGCCCTGGTGATGATCGCTGAAAATCCCCTGAAAAAGGTAATCCTGGTATCAAAGGATGTAAACCTTCGGCTCAAGGCCAAATCGCTCAATATTCCCGCCGAGGATTTCGAAACCGGGAAGATCCAGGATGTGGAGGGGCTCTATTCGGGGAAGACTCTGATCGAGGGGCTCGACAAGACCATCATCGACATTATTTACGAGGCCGGATGGTGCCTGCCGGAGGACATCGGCGTTAAAAACCCGATTCCAAACCACTATTTCATCCTAAAAAACGGCAAGAGTTCCGTCCTGGCATTTTATAACCCCATGAGTGAGCGGATCGAGAAAATCGAGAAATACGGCTGTTATAAAATAAACCCCCGCAATGCCGAACAGGTATTTGCCCTTCATGCAATCCTCAACCCGAACGTAAAACTGGTTACCCTGCAGGGTATCGCCGGTACCGGCAAAACCCTGCTTGCCCTAGCCGGTGCGCTTGAACAAAAGCGCAATTTCAAGCAGATATACCTGGCAAGGCCCATCGTCCCGCTCAGCAACAAGGATATCGGGTACCTACCCGGAGATATCAAATCGAAGCTCGATCCCTACATGCAGCCATTGTGGGACAACCTGAAATTTATCCAGAGCCAGTACAGCGAAAAGGATAAGGAATACAAGGTCCTGACCGATGCAGTTGAAAACGAAAAACTGGTGATCACGCCGCTGGCATACATCCGCGGGCGAAGTATCTCGAATGTCTGTTTTATCGTGGATGAGGCCCAGAACCTCACCCCGCACGAGGTTAAAACCATCATCACCCGTGCCGGAGAAAATACGAAGATAATCTTTACGGGGGATATATACCAGATTGACACCCCCTACCTGGATGCGCAGTCGAACGGCCTCTCAACGCTGATCGACAAGGTGAAGAAGCACGACATATATGCCCATGTCCGGCTTGAAAAAGGGGAACGGTCGGAACTGGCCAACCTCGCAAACGAGCTGCTGTAGGTTACTTCTCCTCGAAAATTACAGTCAACAGCGTTTGTCCTACCACCTTGAGGGTGGTTTTGTCAATTTTGTCGAAGGTATCCCCTGTTGTATGCCAGTAGGGGTAAAAACCGGTATCGCTGTTCTTATCCAGGTGGATCATATCGATGGTGGGGATGTTCCTGATCCTGTTGATGGGAACATGATCATCGGTGATATAGCCCCCCTTCTCAAAAAGGAAATAGGAGGAGTAACCGATGCGGTTGCCTGTCGACCATACCGATTTTACAATATCGGCAGCATAATCCATTGAAAGTCCCTCCATGAGGAAAGTTGCGTTTTTGGCGCAAACCATATCCAGCAGGATCCCGTATTTTGCATAATAATCGGCCTTGTGCGGGTTTGTGGCCCAGTACTGTGCACCCTGGCCCCAGTATTGCTCAGAATTTGAGACCTTCTGATCTTCGGGGGGACCATAATCTTCCACGTCGAAAAATATGATGTCGACCCCGATCGCGGGACTTGCAAGGCTCAGCTGCCGGGCTACCTCCAGCAGTACGCCCACGCCGCCTGCCCCGTCGTTTGCAGCGTCAACAGGTTTTTTCCGGTTTTTGGGATCGGGATCATGATCGGCCCACGGGCGTGAATCCCAATGGGCACAAAGCAGGATACGGTTGTTGGTGGCCGGTTTCCAGCTGGCAATGATATTCTGGAAATTCAGCGGCGTGCCGTTAAAGGCATTGATCCTCCCCTTCTGCACGATCACATCTTTTGAATAACGCTTAAGCTTTTCAATAAGATAGGCGGCACATTTTTCATGCGGTTGCGTATTGGGCACACGGGGTCCGAATGCAAGCTGAACCCGTGCAGCCTCATAGGCCGTATCTTCATTAAAGGATGGAACCGCAACGGCAGGTTTTGATGCAGCCGGGTCCTGCTGCACCGGTTTTTGCTTTACCTGCTGGTTGCATCCTGCGGCCAGAAGGGCCAGGGAAAAGAGGATGAATAGGTGTTTCATGGGGGAAAATTAAAGTGCAAAGTGCAAAGTGCAAAGTGCAAAATGCAAACGGCAAAATGCAAACGGCAAAATTAAAGAGTAAAAGTTAAAAGAACGTATTTGGTTAAATCTTCAAATTAAATTCATTAACTCGTTTTATTCAGCTATTGCGGAGGTTTTTCCGAATTTCCCGCTGAAAACAATCTCGGAAAGTGCTTTCCGTGTACGGTCCTGGAGTTCGCGCTCCCTGAATTTTTCAGGAAGGGTATCGGGATCGCCGATATAACCGATGGCGATGACAGTGAGTACTTCGAAATCTTCTGGGATTTCAAACAACTCACGGGCTGCCGTTGCTGAAAAACCGCCCATCTGGTGAAGGTGGAGCCCCTGGTGTGTGGCCTCAAGACTCAGGTGAGCGACTGCCTGGCCAACATCATATTGAAAAAAGGGGCTGATGCCCCCGTCCCATGAGGAGATTTTATTCCCGCATGCAAGGATAAGCACGGGGACCTCCCGGTTCCAGGGCCGATTCCCCTCATTCAGCGTGGAGAATATCTTTTGCCACGAATCGTCGGGATTCATCCCGATGATAAAGCGCCAGGGTTGTTCATTCCCGCCGGAGGCCGACCAGCGGGCTGCTTCCAGCAGGCTGACCAGTTTTCCCGTTTCCACAGGTTTATTTAAGAATGCCCGGGGACTCCATCTTTTTTTGGCCAGGTCGTTGATCGGTGCTGCTGTTTTTGCCTCTTTTTTCATTTCGGTTTATTTCTTGAAGTTTCCTGTTGTTGACATAAATAGTTGATAATTAACCGCTTCCGAAATCGTCAGCCCGGGTGAATGTTAAAGTTTCAGTTTCCTGTATTTCTCCTGGACAAGCATCACCAGGGCAGAAATCAGCAGCAGGCCGCCGAGGTATGTCAGTATCCGGGCAATGTAATCTCCATGTTCGACATAAAAGGTAATCCTGCTGTTTGCATTGAGCGAACCCTTGATTACGGCAGGCACCCAGTAGGCTGTAACCTGCGATGCATCGCCCCGCTGGTCTATGAAAGCCGAGATGCCTGTATTAGCCGAACGGGCGATACTCCTGCGCGTCTCGATGGCACGCAGGTGGGCGAAGCTGTAATGCTGGCGGTGGCCGGCGGTGTTTCCCCACCATCCGTCGTTGGTGATGATGATCATGATCTGGGCGCCGTTCCTGACAAACTCTGCGAAAAACTCACCAAAAATGGATTCGTAGCAGATCGCCGGCCCGACCTTGACGGTTTTGACAGTGGAATAGACCTTCCTCACAGAGTCCATCCCCAGGCTGCCGATGGTGCCGCCCAGGTCGATTGCAAAATTTTCGAGCCATTTGAATCCTTTGAAGGAGGGGAGTATCTCAACTCCCGGCGTAAGTTTCGACTTGTGATAAACCTGCAGCGAGTCGCTGCTGTTGAGCATGATGGCCGCATTGTATGCGTTGAAATAAATGTTGGTGTCGGTGAATTTCCTGGCCCACCGCTGCGGCTTTTCCCCCGGTTTCAGCTGGTAATGGGTTGAGGCACCCACCAGCATGTTCAGCCGCGGCCATGGGGCAACCGCCTGCCTGAGCAGGTGAATGCTGGCGAACCTGCCCATGTTGTTTTCCCACAAGTCCTCCTGGACGGCCGATTCGGGAGCCGCCAGGAAATTGGTGTTGCTGTCGAGTTTTGTATTGGCAAGCGCCATGATCTTTCCGATCACCTCGGCGGGCGGCAGGTTATACTGTTCGGAATAGGGATCGATGTTTGGCTGAACCACCACGAAACTGACCGGTCGTGAAACTTCCCTGTAACCGGAGTAGATGGTGTATGAAAAAAGGATGGGGGCGGCGATCCATAGAAATAAAAATAGCGAGGTAGCGAGGTAGCGAGGTAGCGAAATTGTGAAAATTGATGCGCTGCCGGTTGATTTTTGGTATTTGGTTTTTGATTTTTGGTGGAGCAGCCCATCAACCAGGATGAAGGCGAGGATATTACCGGCAAGCACCCACAGGGTACCGCCAAATGCGCCGGTGTATTCATACCATTGAACCCACTTGTAAAAGGAGGCGAACCCGTTGCCCAGGTTGAGCCAGGGCCAGTTGAGGTCCCAGTTGAGATGCAGGTATTCAAAGGCGATCCAGTAGCAGGTAAGGGCAAGGTATGAAACAAACCTGAAACGCAGGTACTGCCTCGACCAGTGAAACAGCTGGAAAATGATCGACATGAACATCGCATTGAGGATGATGGCCATGACGGCTCCGACCAGGGTGGAGTTTGCAATCCACCAGGTGGTTAACAGGTTCCAGGCGAAAAAGCCGGGATAGGTGTAAATAAACACACTGAACCGGACAAACTTTTCGCGGTGGCGGCTGATGTGGTCCTCGACCACCAGGAGCGGGACCATCCCGAAAAAGAGCAACAGGGGAAACCCCCGTTCAGGCCATGCAAGGGAGAGGAGTACCCCGCTGAGCAGGCTTAATAGGATCAGATGAAACCTGGAGAATTTCACGGCAGATAAAGTTTAAGGAAACGCAAAGGTAAGGATTTTCCATTCTCCGACCCGGCACCACGCAGGCCCGGACGGTGAATTAACAAAATCGTAACATGGCCTCCTCCATGCCAAACCGCCCAACCTGCATTGTTTGCATTGTTTGCATTGTTTGCATTCCAGTATTCCCCCAACGTTCACCTCCTTTCACCGAACCGATCGATTGCCGTCAATACAGCACCTTATCCCCGGATAATACCCGGGCCTTCGTTTCCGGGATGTATGCCGGATCGATGTACTGGTCCTCCATCGTTTATTATACAGAACGGGCAGTAAAGAGAGTGCTCAATGATTTTAACATGAGTGTTTCGCTATTTCGCCACCTCGCTACCTCATTTCTCCAGTTTGTTCAAATGATGAATATTTACCCTTAACTTTGCCCCCTTCAGGCCGGGATATGCGGTACAGTGTTATTTTATCCATTCTTTTCTTTTTCATCCTGGCAAATTCCTTTGCACAGACAGATACTGAATTCTGGTTTGTTGCACCTGAAGTCTCAAAAAACGGGGGGTCGAATTTTGACATCCCCATCTATTTAAGGATCACCACATTTAATGATCCTGCAACGGTAACCGTTTCCGAGCCGGCAAACGGGGGCTTCACCCCCATTGTCATCAATATTCCCGCAAACGGTTTCTCTACCATTGACCTTTCTCCCTTCCTCGATATGGTTGAAAACAAACCCGCCAATACGGTTTTGAACTACGGAATTCATATCGTCGCTTCAGCCCCTGTAAGTATCTATTACGAAATTGCAAGTACATACTGCCTCTGTAACCCGGAACTATACACGCTGAAAGGCAAAAATGCCGTAGGTTCCGATTTCCTGATCCCAACGCAGAATTTCTTTTCCAATGCCGGCGGTTACAGTCCGACACCCTATAATGCATTTGATATTGTTGCCACGGATGACAACACTGCCGTGACCATAACCCCCAGCAAGGATATTGTCGGGCATGCCCAGGGAATCCCCTTTGTAATAAACCTCGGTAAGGGGCAGACCTGGTCGGCGCTGGCAACATCACAGCTTGCCGCAAACCACCTTTTCGGATCCAAGGTAACCTCTACGAAGCCAATTGCCATAACCATGACCGATGACCTGCTTTACGGGATAACCGGGTGTGCAGACATCATCGGCGACCAGATCGTTCCGGTAGGGATTACAGGCAAAGAGTATATTGCAGTGAAGGGAAACCTGACCAACGACGGGAACCGGGCATTTATACTGGCCACCCAGGACGCCACGCAGGTGTTCATCGATGGGAATCCCGTTCCTGTTGCCACATTGAACACAGGCCAGCTGTACAATGATGACATCCTGGCCTCCTCGGCCTATATTGTTACAGACAAGCCCGTATATGTATTCCAGACATCGGGGTTTGGTTGCGAACTGGGAGGCGCCCTGCTTCCTCCAATCCTCTGTACAGGGTCAACGCGGGTCGTATTTGCAAGAACTACAAATCAACAGCTGGGGCTGGTGATCTCCACCCACAACGGCAACCAGGGAAATTTCCTGGTGAACGGTGATGCCACCATGATAACCGCCGCGAATTTTCTTCCCGTACCGGGAACCGGCGGCAGCTGGGTTTCTGCGAACCTGACGTTGTCGCTGCTGCAGATCCCCGTCGGGACCACCGTTTCGGTAACCAACTCCTCTGGCACCTTCCACCTTGGCCTGATGATCGGTAATGCCGGCGGGGGATGCAGTTACGGTTATTATTCCGATTTTTCACGGTTAAACCTTGGTCCCGACCAGGTCATGTGCGCGGGTAGTACGAAAGTGCTGGATGCAGGCCCGGGATGGACCTCATATCTCTGGAATACCGGTGAAATCACACAAAGCATCCCGGTAAATTTTCCCGGTACATATTCGGTAACGGCAACAGACCCGGGATGTTCCTTAACAGATACGGCAGTTGTAAGCCTTTACCCGGTGCAGGCGGTTTCTCTCGGGCCGGATTTCGCCCTTTGTAACGGGCTAACACAAACCATCACCGCCTCCGGGGGGCCGTTTACTTCGTATTTGTGGAACACCGGGGCGATATCCTCTTCGATTGTCGTAAATTCACCGGGGACATACTCCGTGAGTGTGATTGACAACAACGGGTGCGCCGGCGCCGATACCATCCATGTTACTGCTGCCCAGGGACCGCTGCTCACCAATAACCCTGCCAGCCAGGCCCAGTGCACAGGAGTTCCCACGGCAATTACCCTTACCGCCGATCAGCCCGGGTCAGTATTTACCCGGACAGCTTCCGGATCTTCGCCAAATGTTTCAGGCTACTCTGCAGGACCCGGTGCCTTTATTGATGATATCCTTGAAAATTCAGGA
>JBAXFZ010000132.1:0-9841 GCA_037139685.1 Bacteroidota bacterium | reverse complement strand
CCGACTATGAAAACAAGTATCAGGATCATTTATTGGATTCCCAGGATTTTATGCATCCTTGCACTCCTTTTTGTAAGCACCTTTGCCCTTGATTCATTCAGCCCCGGGATGTCTTTCTGGAAGCAGGCCGGGTCATTGCTGCTGCACCTCGTGCCATCGCTGGTGCTGCTCATATTCCTGATAGTAGCCTGGAAAAGAGAACTGATCGGGGGAGTCATTTTCCTGATCACGGGCCTAGGCTTTATGCCGCTTGTTTACATGATGAACTTCCAGATGAACCACTCGGTCATGATGAGCCTGGGGGTGATCCTGGTGGTCAACTTCCCCTTTATCCTGGCCGGGATCCTGTTCATGCTAAGTCACTTCCTTAGAACCAAAAACTGACCGGCCATTTCACTATTTTGCTACCTCGCTATTTCTTTATTTCTCCATCATCTTCCTGGCGCCCACGATAATTCCCTCCGTATCAAACCCGCATTCATGGTGGAGTTCGGCGACCGAACCCTGTTCGATAAAATGGTCGGGAATTCCCAGTCTTATCACCCTGGCCATATAGCCATGGTCGGCCATGAATTCAAGTATAGCCGAACCCATGCCTCCCATTACGGAGCCATCTTCAACAGTGATGATCCTTTTGAATTTCCTGAAGATTTCATGCAGCAACAGTTCATCCAATGGCTTCAGGAAGCGCAGGTCGTAATGGGCAAAGGAAAACCCTTCCCTTTCAAGAACTTCTGTGGCTTCAACGGCAAAATTACCCACATGGCCCAGGGTGATGAAGGCGGCATCCCGGCCGTCGCGGATCATTCTTCCCCTGCCAATTTCAAGAGGAGCCATTGGTGTTTTCCATTTCGGCATAACGCCGCGTCCTTTGGGATAACGGATGGCAAAGGGGCCCATATTGTTGAGCTGGGCCGTGAACATCATATTTCTAAGCTCCTCTTCATTCATCGGGGATGCAACAACCATGTTGGGAATACAGCGCATGTAGGCAAGATCGTAGGCTCCGTGATGAGTTGCCCCGTCTTCGCCAACCAAACCGCCCCGGTCGAGGCAGAAAACAACATTAAGCTTCTGCAGGGCCACATCATGGATCACCTGGTCGTAGCCGCGTTGCATAAACGATGAGTAGATATTGCAGAATGGAACATATCCCGAGGCGGCCATGCCGGCGCTGAAGGTAACTGCATGCTGTTCGGCAATCCCGACATCGAAGGTGCGGTCGGGCATCTTAGCCATCATCAGGTTGAGTGAACAGCCGGTTGACATAGCGGGGGTAATCCCTACAATTTTTGGATTTTCTTCGGCAAGTTCGATAATGGTACGACCGAAAACCGTCTGGTATTTTGGTGCAAGCCCCTGGCATTTATCCTCCTTGATGGTGCCGGTCGTCTTGTCGAAAACCCCGGGAGCATGGTAAACTGTCTGGTCCTTTTCCGCCTTCTCGAATCCTTTCCCTTTGATAGTATGAATATGCAGCAGTTTCGGTCCTTTGATATCGTTCATGTCTTTCAGAAGCTTCACCAGCCTTATCACATCGTTCCCGTCGACCGGCCCGAAATACCTGAAATTGAAAGCTTCGAACAGGTTACCGCTTTTCAGCAGGGTAGTTTTTACGGCATTCCCGAGCTGCTTGACAATGGCCCGTGAGTTTTTACCGTACTTGGTGCCGCCGCCCATGGCCAGCCAGATCTTGTCACGAACCTTGTTATAGGTACGCGAGGTGACGATATCAGCCAGGTAATCCTTGATCGCCCCGACATTCTTGTCAATAGCGATCTGGTTATCATTGAGTATCACCATCAGGTTGGCATTCGAAACCCCGGCATTGTTGAGGGCCTCCATGGCCATTCCTCCGGTCATGGCGCCGTCGCCTATTATGGCCACATGATGCCTGTCGGTTTTGCCGCTGAGTTTGGCGGCCACCGCCATCCCCAGGGCAGCTGATATGGAGGTGGATGAATGGCCCACTCCAAAAGCGTCGTATTCACTTTCAGCCATCTTGGGAAACCCGCTGATCCCTTTATAGGTGCGGATTGTGACGAACCGATCTTTTCTCCCCGTCAGGATTTTATGCGCATAAGCCTGGTGCCCTACATCCCAGATGATCTTATCGAAAGGGGTGTCATAAACATACTGGAGGGCTACAGCCAGCTCAACCGCTCCCAGACTGGCCCCCAGGTGGCCGGGATTAAATGCCATAACCTCGATGATATACTGCCGGATCTCCTGGCACAACACCGGCAGCTCTTCGATACTAAGTTTTTTAAGATCCGCTGGGAGGTTGATGGTTGCTAACAATGGTCCTGTAGGAGGAGTCATCTTTTTGGATTTATAGTAAACCAAGCTCTAACAGGGCAGATTCTGAAAGCATATCCTTGTCCCAGGGGGGCTCAAAAGTTAGTTCAACCTTCACATTGCCAACGCCTTCAACCATTTTTACGACATCTCGCACCTGGTCGGGCATATCTTCAGCCACCGGGCAATTGGGCGAAGTGAGGGTCATCAGGATATTTACATCGCTGGTTTCTTCGTTGATCTGCAGGTTATAGATCAACCCCAGGTCATAAATATTCACAGGGATTTCAGGGTCAAATACCGACCTGATGGCGGCAATAATCTTTGCTTCAAACGGGGATTGGTGAACTTGGTTGCTGGATTCCACGACAATTATTTTTTACAAAGATAAGGTTATTCCTTTTACGGGAATAATCAATGAAATTCGTTAAAATGAGCATTCCCTCCATGTTCATTCCGGAACGGGCCTGTCGATGCAAACCGCAAACAGGTCAACCACCAGGGACCGGAATCAATATGAATCCCGTTCCCCGCCCGGTGAATTTGCCTGCATGCGGTTCCTGACTATAAAACACTAAAGTTAACCGGCCCCCTGGGGGAACTTATTCCTGTCGGGCTAATTCCCGAAGATGATCGGGCTGCTTACATCGCAGATCGGGGGACAGGGGCTGAACTTCGGTGCATCGGTATTGAAGATCGTATTTTTTACGGCATCCTTCCCCATGCTGTCAACACCGACAACTATCGCTACGCTCCGGCCGGTATTATCTTTTCCAAAATAGATCCTGAACCCGGGAAGCGCAGGGTTTTCACCTGAAATGCTGTTCATGGCCTCCAGCTGGGTCCTGTCGATATTTATCCCCTTGATCACCTGGTTGTAGGATACTGCCCCTGAGAGATATTTGGTAAAACAGGTGTGCGCATCCGCGGATGTGATGGCAACAACCCCGCTCCCCTGGGCAGGTGCTGCCGGGCCGTTTGTAAATGAAAGGAACAGGAAGACCGAAATCCCGAAAACAGTCCCGGTAATAAAGCCCATGACGGAGAAAAAATATTTGTTGGTTTTCATATGATTTTATTTAGAATTATAATAAATAAATATTAATTTCGCTCAAAGATAATTATTTATGATTTATAACATAAAATTTTTCACTAATAAATGATTTGATTTTTACTTTTTCGTTAATTCATCGCCATCATCTTATCACATATCAAAGCTTCAGTCAAAATGTACAGGATCAAACGGATGCATACCAGGATATTTAAAATCACATTAAAACTTAGTTTATTGCTCCTTTTGGTGGTTCCCCCGGCTGTCATTTGCCGGGGTACCAGGGTCGCTTCAGGCAAAAAAACAGCGGGCGAAGTTAACCGGGAGGATACTGACAGTACCAGGATCGAAAAGCTGTCCCGGCTGGCCTGGTTTTACAACGACTACTTGGATGACGCCATCCATGCTGACAGTGTGAGTGAAATGGCGATCCGGATTGCCGAGGCAAACCACCGTCCTGAATTGTTGTTGCTGGCATGCCTTCGGTATGCCGAATCAAACGACCTGCGCGTGAATTTTTCAAAAGCGCTTGGCTACCTGCAGCGGGCTGAGCAGATTTCGTCCGGAATGAATAACCCCGACATTACATACAGAACCAGCAAAAACCTGGCCTCTGTATACCTGGCCGGCTACATGTACGACAAGGCTCTGGCCTGTAACTACAAATCGCTCTCAATTGCAAATACGGCCGATAACCTGGTTCACAAAGTGGAAAGCTTCCTCGACATCGGCAGGAGCCTTGAGGGGAAAAACCAGAAGATTGAAGCCTTCCGGAATTATATGACGGCAAGCAACCTGGCGGAAAAGGGGAATAAACACGAGTTGCTGGAAACATGTTATGACAGGCTTTCAAATTTTTACAATTTCAACAGGTTGTACAACAAGGCCACCCGTTATAAACTGATGCAGCTTGACCTTGTCAGGAAACAACGTCCCTCCGACTCAGTGGCACTGATGTGGATCGAGTATGATCTTCAGGTGATCGATCTGAATTCAAACAACAACCGGCTGAATGAAAAGAACATGCTGAATGTGCTTGATTTTGCAGCCCGTAAAAGGAACCAGCGACTGATGAATTACGAAATCGCCCTGTATCGCACGCACCTGATCGAGGCTGACAAGATCGGTTTGCTGAAAGAGCTTTATTGTAAAAGGTTCCCGGGTGAATGGGAAAAACTTGCATCGGGAAACCCCGGGCTGTACTACCGGATAAAAGCATTTTTCTCCGAGCACGAAAACGATCCCGATTCCGCCCTGTACTTCTTCAGGAAAGCAGAACAAATACTGGCTTCCGACCCGAATATGATCCTGCAGTCGAAGTTTTACAACAGGTACGGTCAGTTCCTGCTGAGGCACGGCGACAAGCAGAAAGCACTCGACAAGTTAACCAGCTCCTACCTGACGGCCGAAAAGGCCTCCTACTTTGAATATATGGTTATTGCCTCGGGACAGCTTGAGTCGCTCTTTGCCGCCATGGGCAATTATGAAAGCGCCTACAAATATGCCGTTTTAAACAAGGCTCTTGCCGACAGCATCAATGACCTTTCAAAACAGGACCAGATCCTGGTGATGGAGATCGATCATGAAACCCGGCAAAGAGAAAGGCTGGCCGAACACGAAAAGGAGGAAACCCTGCGCCGGCACTACCTGCAGTACACGGCCATCACAATCGGCATACTTTCAGCATTCGTGCTGCTGATCATGCTTGGCAGCCTGAAAGTACCCGAGTGGATCATCCGCATGCTGGGCTTCTTCTCCTTCATTTTCCTGTTCGAATTTATCATCCTCATTGCCGATCACAAAATTCATGAGATCACAGAGGGGGAGCCATGGAAGGTCCTCCTGATAAAGATTTTCCTTATTGCCATCCTGCTTCCCCTCCATCATGAAATAGAAAAGCTGGTGATCGGCTACCTGCTGAACCACAAGCTGCTCAACTTTCAACAATTTTCACTGGTGAGGAAATTCAGGGAGAAGGTCAGAAAAAGAGGAGAATCCCGAAGTTAACTT
Source organism: Bacteroidota bacterium (assembly GCA_037139685.1). Classification (GTDB taxonomy): domain Bacteria; phylum Bacteroidota; class Bacteroidia; order Bacteroidales; family FEN-979; genus CAIVAT01. The sequence goes on along the minus strand of JBAXFZ010000132.1, from coordinate 4,482 downwards.
TGCAATCGGGGCACCTGCCCGTTCTTAATCCGGTTTTAAAAATATTTATTTGTATATACAATATTTATTTTTAATTTTGCTGCATGAAAGATAAAGAGAGTCCCTACTGCAAATGCCTGTATTATTCTTCAAACGCCCTTGCACGGACGATGACAAAGATGGCAGAGGATTGTTTTGCCCCTGCCTCACTTTCGCCCAGTTATGCCTTCGTGGTGATGAGTGTGAATAAAAACCCCGGAATCCTTTCAGGTGAACTGGCCTCGCTTATGATGCTCACCCCCTCGACCGTTACCCGGTTGCTGGAAAAGCTCGAGGAGAGGGATCTCGTTAAAAGGGTGAGCGAAGGAAGGACCACCCTTGTATTCCCGACGAGGGCATCCGTGGAGCTGAATGATGTAATTATACAGGGCTGGCAGGAGCTGTACAAACGAATCGTGGCCGTTCTCGGGAACGATGAGTCGGAAAAGCTTACAGCCGGAATTTACAAGGCTGCCCTGAAACTGTCTGAAAAATAGTTTTTTTAACTTAATCAGTGTATATACAAATACAAAACCTATGTCCTTTGCCGGCGCCATTGAAAATATTGACTGTTCCGATTACTTACCGCAAAGGGACCAGGCAAGGTGCAGAGCTGATCACAACATTTGTTCTGGCTTAACAATGGGGCAGAATCAATTTAAAAAACACAACAATTAATCATAACCCAAATAACAAAAACAATGAAAACAAAAATTGGAATTTTAGGGTCAGGGGTAGTCGCCCAGGTACTGGGGAGCGGCTTCCTGAAACACGGGTACGATGTGATGATGGGCACCCGCGATGCATCAAAACTGGCCGAATGGCAGGTATCAAACGCCGCATTGGTTGGAACTTTCAGCGAAGCGGCAGCTTACGGTGAGATCGTGGTCCTGGCGGTAAAGGGAACAATGGCGGAATCGGCGCTGGAGCTGGCCGGGGCAAAGAACATTGCCGGGAAAGTGGTGATCGACACCACCAATCCCATTGCCGACCTGCCCCCCGTGAATGGCGTGCTGCAGTATTTCAGCAGTCTTGATGCCTCCCAGATGGAACAGCTGCAGAAGGTTTTCCCTTCGGCCCGCTTTGTAAAGGCCTTCAACAGTGTAGGGAATGCATTCATGATCAACCCCGATTTCGGCGGGATCAAACCCTCCATGTTCATCTGTGGCAATGATGCCGCCGCCAAGGGGCAGGTTTCGACGATTGTTGAACAGTTCGGATGGGAAACCGAGGATATGGGTTCAGCCGAAGCCGCCAGGGCCATCGAACCACTTTGTATATTATGGTGCATCCCGGGATTTCTCCGCAATGAATGGATGCATGCATTCAAATTACTTAAAAAATAGGACCTGCTGGCCGGTATAATTACCGGCCACTTTTTAATCAACCCAGATAATCATTTAAACTACCATAAAATGAAAACATATGTCATTACCGGTGCAACAGGAAACACCGGCAAACCAATAACGCTTGGCCTGCTTGAACTTGGCCACAAAGTCCGGATCATCAGCCGGAGTAAAGAAAAAGCAAAAGAGCTTACAGATCAGGGGGCAGAGCTGTTCCTTGGCGACACCAACAACCCGGATCTGGTTAAGTTGGCCTTTACAGGCGCGGATGCAGTGTATGCAATGATCCCGTTTGATGCCGCCGCTCCCGATTATACCGTCTCACAGGTTGAACATGCCACCACCATTGCAGGGGGACTGAAAGTGACCGGGGTAAAACATGTTGTGCTGCTGAGCAGTGTTGGTGCACATCTTACCTCGGGAGCAGGTGTCGTACAAGGGCTGCAGAAGGCGGAGGCCATCTTCAGTGCAATTGAAGGGCTAAATGCCCTTTACCTGAGGGCCGGGTATTTCATGGAAAACACCCTGATGCAGGTTGGAGCAATCAAATTTATGGGAGCCATGGCCTCTCCTGTCAACGGCGATCTGAAAATTCCGATGGTTGCAACCCGCGATATAGCAGCCGCAGCATTGCGTCACCTCACCGGGCTCTCATTCACCGGTAAACAGGTTGACTATGTGCTTGGTCAGCGCGATGTATCCTATAACGAGGTTGCGGCCATTTTCGGCAATGCCATCGGCAAACCCGATCTGAAATATTTCACCGGGAGTCATGAAGATGGCAAACAGGCGATGCTCCATGCCGGGATGGGGGAAAGCGTCGTGAATAAGTTGCTGGAGTTCATCAAAGCCATGAATGACGGACTTGTGATGGGAGATGCAAAGCGCACGCCTGCGAACACCACTTCCACCAGCATTGAAGATTTCTCGCAAATATTTAAGACTGTTTATAATATGTAACGGAAGAGGTTGCCCTGAAGGGCGAACCACCCTTGCGAAGGGATCGTCGCTGAAGAAGAAGAGGTTTTCCGGAATTATGGGAGAACCTCTTCTTTTTTAACCTGGCACGAAAATGTCGCGGGTTTCCCCAAGTTAAGCTTCCTTCATTTTAAAGACAGTCGCATAAAGCTTCATCTGTTTGATCATGCTGCCCAGCCCATTGCTGCGCGTGGGCGAGAGGTGTTCCTTAAGCCCGACCTGGTCGATGAAGTCCAGCTTTGCCTGGATTATATCATCGGGGGTCTGATCACTCAGGACCCGGATCAGCATATTCACAATTCCCTTTGTTATAATTGCGTCGCTGTCGCCTTTGAAAAACACCCTCCCCTCTTTCATAATGGCATGAAGCCACACCTTTGACTGGCATCCAGAGATCAGGTACTGGTCGGTCCTGTATTGTTCCTCGATGACCGGCAGGGATTTCCCAAGCTCGATCAGGTAATTGTATTTATCCATCCAGTCATCGAACATGGAGAATTCGCTGATGATCTGTGATTCGGTTTCGGAGATGGTCATAACGGCTGATATTAGTCCTGCAAAGTTAAGGAAAATAGCGGTAAAGGAGATGTCAACACAGGTTATTAAAAAATATTTAGTACCATGTATTGCATAGTACTAAATTTTATATTATCTTTGCCGCATGAATACAGAAAATCAAAATGCACAGATGCGAAAAGGGGTCCTTGAGCTCTGTATCCTGGCTATAATCGCGCACCAGGACGCATATGCCTCCGACATTATAACAAAACTGAAGGAGGCCAGGCTGATCGTTGTAGAGGGGACACTGTATCCTTTGCTGACAAGGCTGAAAAACGACGGGCTCACCGTGTACCGGTGGGAAGAATCAAAATCGGGACCGCCCCGCAAGTATCACCAGATCACCGAAACCGGGCTGCAGGCTCTGAACGAGCTCAAGGCTGACTGGCAGGGGCTGGTTGTTTCGGTTGACAACATTATCGGAGTTAAAAACATCAAGATTTAAATTAAAAGATCCATGAAAAAAACACTGACAATAAACCTTGGCGGTATCGTATTTCATATCGACGAAGACGCCTACCAGTTTCTGAGCCGTTACCTGGAAAATCTCGAGCGCCATTTCAGCAGGCAGGAGGGGTTCCGTGACATCCTGAACGATATTGAATCGCGGATCGCGGAGATCCTTGGCGACAGGCTGAGTGAGACCAGGCAGGTCGTTACGGTGGAGGATGTGAACGAGGTGATTGCCATTATGGGCAACCCGGTTGAATTTGACCGGGAGGAGCCTGCAGGAACCAACAAAGATGCCCGGGGCGGGCGAAAGGGAGACAAGCGGTTTTTCAGGAACCCGGATGAAAAGGTAATTGCCGGGGTTTGCTCAGGGATAGCCTCCTATTTCCACCTCGACCCGGTCTGGATCAGGCTGATATTCCTGGTGTTTATCCTTGCAGGGGGATCCGGCATATTGCTCTACCTGGTGCTGTGGATCGTGATCCCCGAAGCGCTTACAACCACCGACAAGCTTGAAATGCGCGGTGAAAAGATCAACATCCTCAGTATCGAGAAGTCGATCCGGGAAGAGGTGTCGGAACTTGGCACCAGGGTCGGCGCCATTGCAACCGAATCGGCTGCCACCATTAAACGGGCGGGATCCGGATCGGGTGCTTTTTTTGAAGGGATCCGGAAAGGACTGCTTGATGCCTTGAAATATACCGGGAGGGTGCTGGTTATCCTTACAGGCATCATCCTCATCCTGCTCGGGGCAGGAATACTCATCGCCCTTCTTGCATATACGCTGGGGTGGACCGGGAGCATCTATTCCGACTATGAATTTACGGTTCTCTCCCTTCCGAGGATGGCGAACCTGCTGGTCGGATGCAATATGCCAGTGGCATACATCCAGGTAATCCTGCTGATGGTGCTCGGGATCCCGCTTTTCATGATTTTCTACAACGGGCTGAGGATGGTTTTCAGGTTCGAAAAGGTCAGGCACCTGGGATTCACCATGTTCAACATCTGGCTTGTAGGGCTTTTTCTCATGGCATGGCTGGGACTCAGAATTTACAACCTGTACAAATTCGGCGAGGAAAAACAAATTGAGATCGCCCTTGAAAAGCCGGCGACCGACACGCTGAATGTTATG
>JBAXFZ010000131.1:0-9927 GCA_037139685.1 Bacteroidota bacterium | reverse complement strand
CCTGCTATCTATGAGTCGCTGAAGACCGTGAAACCGGGCGTAATGGTTAAGATTGACCCTGCTCCTGCCTTTATCGACAATTTCATCCCCCTCCCTGAAAGAGAGAATTTCCTGGTAAGGATGCTGGGAACCATGGGTATGGACATCAGGGATGAATAATCCCGCCTGACACTATCCTGGTATCCCTGCCACTGCTATCCTGTCAGATATCCGGCGTTGGTATATTGTTTGTATAGTTGTATTTATGGTCAACATTCCCCCATCAGATAAAAAAAGAGTTGTGATTGCCGGTTGCGGCTTTGCCGGGCTTAAGCTCGCGAGGAGCCTCAAGAACAGTGGTTACCAGGTAATCATCATCGACAAATACAATTACCACCAGTTCCAGCCCCTGTTTTACCAGGTTGCCACGGCAGGGCTTGAACCCAGTTCCATCTCGTTCCCGCTCAGGAAGATATTCCACCATTTCAGGGATTTCTATATTCGGATCGCTGAAATCCAGCGCATTGATCCTGATACTTCGCAACTGTGGACCACCTCGGGAATCATCCGGTATGACCTGCTTGTACTTGCAAACGGCGCAGGAAACTATTTCATTGGTCTGAAAAACCTGGAAAAGTTGTCAATGCCTATGAAGTCGGTTTCTGAAGCACTGTCGTTGCGCAATGCCCTGCTGAAAAATTTCGAGGATGCGCTGGCTGTCGGTTCCGATATTGAACGGGAACGATTCATGAACCTGGTGATCGTCGGAAGCGGGCCCTCGGGCGTTGAGATCTCCGGCGCCCTAGCCGATATGCGGAAATATGTCCTTCCAAAGGATTATTTCGAACTGGATCCATCCAAAATCAATATACATCTCATAGAGGCCGGAGGAAAAGTGCTGCCTTCGATGTCGGAAAGGTCTTCTGCAAAGGCAAAGGAATTTCTTGAAAAACTCGGGGTTAAAGTTCACCTCAACACGCAGGTGAAGGATTATAACGGCAAGGAGGTGTTCATGGCTGACGGGTCTGCGATCAAATCGAACCTGGTCATCTGGACCGCCGGGATAAGGGGTGTGAGGATCCCCGGTTTGGCCGACAAATGCTATCTGTCCAATAACCGGGTACTGGTGGATCCGTACAACAAAGTAATCGGGTACGATAAAATTTATGCAATCGGCGACCTTTCTGCCATGATATCAGGTGATTTCCCAAGGGGACATCCCCAGGTGGCACCGGTTGCCCTGCAACAGGCCGCCAACCTTGGCTCCAACCTTAAGAAAAGGCTCAGGAATGAGCAGCAGGATTCCTTCCGTTACAGGGACCAGGGAACAATGGCCACAGTCGGGAGGAACCTCGCCGTGGTCGACCTGCCCTATGTGCATTTCCATGGAACTTTTGCCTGGTTCGTGTGGATGTTCGTCCACCTGATGTCGATCCTGACCATTAAAAACCGGATCCTGGTCTTTTATAACTGGTTCTGGAACTATTTCACCTATGACCAGTCGCTCCGGCTGATACTGAAGCCAGAGGAAGACCACGAAACCACATCATAGTATGATATTTGACCGGTAGAATTAAATTCACGAAAATCCCAGGAGAAAAATCCGGGGTTGAAATCTATACCGCATGATGACTCCTTTCCTGGTGATCCGTCGGATTACAACTGGAATCTAGCAGATCAACCAGTTCCGCCATCAGTGCCAGCAGTCTTTTCGATTTTGTTTTTCCAAGTTTGTTCTCAAACTCGGCCTTCAGTGTTTTATTGGCCGCCCACATCTGCATGAGTACCGCGCCCCCCTTGTCGGTCAAAGAAATAATATTGCAGCGGCTGTCATGCTCATTGGGGTCGATGACAATCAGTTCATGATGCAGCATCTCCTGGACCAGTTTGCTCATAGCCTGCTTTGAGACCTTTGCCCGCCGCGCCATTTCACTGTTCGAAACACCGTCAAGCCCGATGGTGAATAAAAGGTGGATATGGCTCGGTCCTAACGGCTGAGAATTGATTTTGGGCCACATGGTCTCATTCCAGACAACCATGTAGCGGTATAGAAAATAGATCTGGCGACCGAAACTCTCCTCTTTTAAAAGGCTCTCCTTCAGTATTTTCTTCCTAAATGATTTTGACAGCATTGAACTTTTTTTTATCTATCGTCAACTAAATTGTCGATATTTCGTCAACTTGGTTTACTTTTGCAAAAATATAAAAAAGAAGTCACATGGACACTGAATCCAAAAATGAATCTAAAGCCGGAAAGAAAATATTGCCCCGCATCATTATCATTACCGTTGTCCTTTTCGCGCTGATATACCTTACAAAAGAGGTCTGGTACGCCTTTCATCACGAAGAGACCGACAATGCCCAGGTTGAGATGAGGCTGGTTCCGATCCTTTCTAGAGTATCGGGATACGTGGATAAAATCTATGTCGACGATTATGCCAATGTCACCAGGGGACAACTGCTGATGGTGGTTGACTCGACGGAACTATTATTGCAGCTCCGGGAGATGCAGGCTGACTTTGACCAGTCGTTGTCGGACATTGAAAATGCAAAGGCTTCACTCACCAATGCCGAGGCTTCACTGGCCTTCTCCAGGGGAAACCTCGAAGTGAACCGTCTGCGCGTTGCCAAGGCAACCAACGACCTGGCGCGCGATAAAAAATTGTTTGACGGGAATGCCATTACCAGGAGGCAGCTGGACGACACACAGTCGAATTCGGATGTGACCTCAAAACAACTTGAAACAAACCAGTTGGATGTCAGGGTTGCCGAGACACGGCTGGAGGTACTCAGGTCGCTTGTAGGCAAGGCGGAATCGCAGGCCGACATCAAGAGGGCACGCATCGAGCAGCAAAGGCTGAAGCTTACCTATTGCCGCATCTACGCAATTGCCGACGGGAAACTGGGCAAACGGAACATCGACGAGGGGCAGTTTATCCAGGCAGGTACGCCGCTTTTTTCAATTGTGAATAACCAGAGTCAGTGGGTAGTCGCCAATTTCAAGGAAAACCAGCTTAAAAACATTCATGTTGGACAGCTGGTAACGATTAAGATCGACGGTTATCCGAAACTGGAGGTGCAGGGGCGTGTGGTTTCACTGTCGGAGGCAACCGGGGCGAAATTTTCGCTTCTCCCCCCCGACAATGCCACGGGGAATTTCGTAAAGGTTACCCAGCGGGTCCCGGTGAGGGTTGAAATCATCGATGCCTCAAAATATAAAGAGATCCTGCGTGCAGGAATCAGTGTGGTTGTCTCAGTTCCTATCTGACCCTGTAAATGACATCCCTAAGCAGAATAGCAAAGGTCATCATCGCCCTTACCACCATTTCGGCTGCCATCATGGAGCTGATCGACACCTCTATTGTGAATGTCGCCCTGAGCCAGATGGCCGGCAACCTTGGCGCCTCTATCGAGGATATTGCCTGGGTGATCACCTCTTACGCCATAGCTAATGTTATCATCATCCCGATGACAGGATTCCTGGCCGCCTATTTCGGCCGGAGACGCTATTACATGGCCTCCATTATCATCTTCACCGTCGCTTCAATCTTTTGCGGGATGTCCACCTCCCTGTGGCAGATCGTTTTGTGGCGGTTCGTGCAGGGGCTCGGTGGGGGCGGTTTACTATCCACTTCACAATCGATCCTGTTTGAGACATTTCCCGGCAAGCAGCGCGGGCTGGCTGCCGCCCTTTTCGGTATGGGCATCGTCATGGGACCTACAATTGGTCCGACACTCGGCGGCCTTATAATCGACAGCTACTCCTGGCCGCTTATCTTCTATATCAATGTTCCCTTTGGAATCGTTGCCAGCCTGCTTACCTATCGTTTTATCCCCAGGGGATTCGACATCTCGGTAAAGCCCAGGATCGACTGGTCAGGCATTTTTCTGCTGACCATCGGCATCGGGGCCCTGCAGTATGTTCTTGAACGGGGAGAGGCCGAAGACTGGTACGACTCCAGGCTGATCATATGGCTCACCATCGTGGCAGTTGTCGGGCTGGTTACCTTTATCTGGTGGGAGTTGAGGCAAAAACAGCCTGTGGTAAACCTGCGCATCCTGAAGGACTGGAATCTCTCGCTTACCACCCTGCTCACCTTTATTGTCGGGTTCATCCTGTTTACCTCCGTCTTTGTTTTCCCGCTGATGTTGCAGCGCGTACTGGGCTATACCGCCTATGAAACAGGGCTGACCCTCCTGCCTGCCTCAATTTTATCCCTGATCTTCATGCCCTTTATCGGGAAGCTGCTCCAGGGGGGGGCACAGCCGAAGATATTTGTAACCATCGGGTTTATGACACTGATGGGTTTTGGCATCCTAATGTCGCGTGCCGACCTGAATGTCTCCTCCGGCTTTTTTGCACTGCCGCTGATGATACGGGGTGCCGGCCTTGCCTGCCTCATGGTGCCGTTGAATGCCATGGCCGTTGCCGGGTTGAAACCGAAAGACATTCCCCAGGGCGTTGCCCTGAACAATATGATGAGGCAGCTCGGAGGTTCCTTCGGCATTGCCATCATAAACAATTACATCGCCCACCGCGTGGCCATTCACCGTACCGACCTCATCAGCAACATTTATAACGGAAGTTTCAATTTCACCGAGCGTTATAATCAGATCTACCAGGGTTTGCAGGCAAAGCTCCCCGTGGCAGCCAACCTGCAGCACCAGACCATGCAGATAATCGAACTTTCGGTGCTGAAACAAACCTATATGCTGAGCTATCTCGACGCATTTCTTTATGCGACGCTCTTTATCCTCATCTCCTTCCCCCTGATCTTCCTTACAAAGAACAGGCGCATAGGCGGCGATGAGATCAAAATGGCTGAAGAGGCACATTGAGTGCCCGACCCTGTAATTTGTATTTAGTAATTTGTAAATAGTAATTAATTTTCGGATAGCATGAGAACCATTGTTTTGATAACCGTGTTTTTCCTTTTCCATAATTTCCTGCAGTGCCAGGATATTGTTGTCCCGGCACCGCTGAAACAGCTTGTCGAACAGGCAGTCCTGAAATACCCCAGGGTGGGTGAGATGAGCGAGCTGGTCAGGATGAATGAGGTGAAGGTTGACCTGGGCAGGGCCGCCTATCTCCCCGTTGCAGGGGGCGATCTCTCCTACCGCAGGCAATACCCGACTCCTTCAGTCGAGTTTCCGCTCGGCCAGGGCAAATTCATGGATGTAAAATTCCTGCCTGCCGACAATTACAACGCCTCTGTCTCCATTACCCAGCCCCTGGTAGATTTGCGCACACCTGTCGCCATAAACAAAGCAAAAAGCGACCTGGCAACCTCAAAAGACAACCTGGAGGGCTATAAATTCCAGATGTCGTACCAGGTAGCGCAGATCTATTATTCCATTATCTTTCTCAACAAAAGCCTCTCCGTGCAGCAGGAACAGATCAGGCTGCTGCAGTCAACATTGCAGCAAATCGGGGTAAAGGTCAAAAACGGGGATGCCCTGAACTATGACCTGATTTCAACCCAGGTAAAATACACAAATGCAGAAAATGGCTATACCGAGTTGTCCACACAGCTGAACAGGCAATACTACCTGATGAACATGCTCACGGGCAACTCGGGCACGGCTTACCTGAAGGATACGATTGTAAGCCAGGGCAATTTCAAACTGGCCGCCGATTCCGTTTCTGCCCGGGCTTTCAAAAACAATCCTGACCTGAAAGTTGCCGGCGACAGGATCAACTCGGCAGCCTGGGATATCGTGTCGGCCAACCGCTCCCACCTGCCCACCATGAACCTTATGGCGGGCCTGGGCTTTAAAAACGGCTTTATGCCTGCCCTTGACGCCATGGCGTTTAACTACTATGCAGGAGTCGGCATTACTATCCCGATCCTTGCCGGATCCCGGCCGGGGCTGCAGAAAAAACTGGCAACCATCAGCCTGAACTCGTCAAAGCTGGCGTTGGAGACACAAAAGGCAAACCTCAACAAAGACCTGCTGAATGCAATGGATGATATTGAAAAGAACCAGAAAAAACTGGCCAGTTCCGACACGCTGATCTCACAGGCACACCTGGCACTGGATCTTGCAACGGACAGGTATAAATATGGCGTTATCACCAACCTCGACCTGCTCACCTCCCTTACAAATTATGAGGATGCCAGGCTAAGCCGGCTTCAGTATGAATATAACCTGCTGCTGTCGCGCCTCGAAATGTGCCGGCTGGCCGGGATAAGGTTGTAGCCGGTCACTGGCAGCCATGCGGGTCAGGCCAGGAATAGGGCAACAAGAATCAGCATAGCCATGAATACCGGCAACGCTATGATGCAATAAAGCAGTGTCAGGATCAATAATTTCCAGGAAGTCTTTCCGGTACCCTCCCCATAGTTGAATTTCAGGGCGAAGAAGAGGTAAACCAGCGATATCACGACCAGGTACAACATCCTGACCGGCACGAAAAATTCAATCAGCAACACCATCGTCATGAGCAGGAACACAAATGCATGTGCATGCAATGAAAAAACCAGGTGCTCGAAATAGAGCCGTTTTCGCCTGAGGTAAACCAGTTTCAGCAGCAAAGCAAAGACCGGTATCAGTAAAAAGATCATCTTCGAGGCTGTATGTTCAAGTACCGTCGAAAATGACTGTCCCGAATAAGCAAGTATCTTAAAACCCTGCCTCATAAGCAGTTTGTATACCCACCCGTATTCCCCGAAATGTTTGTCGACATACCCCCGCACCCCGATGGTATCTATTTCCCTCCTGATGGAATCCTGCCCGGCAAAACTTATGGGAGATCCCTTGAGCGTATAGGTATATGGCTTTAAATGGTTTGCATTCCCGGAAACGCCGGCAACCCGGGTTGCCTCGTTTGTTCCCTTCTCATGTGAAGAGTCCCCGTTAAGGGGAAGCAGCAGGAAATAGATCACGCTGATCACCAGGAACAACTTGAATGGTTCCAGGTAGGATTTGCGTTTACCGTTCATAAATTCCATAGTCAGCCGTCCTGGCCTGAAGAGCAGCGGCCGGATGGTCCTGAAGAACTTGGAATCGAAGTGGAAATAGTCCAGGAAGGATTCTCCTATCAGGTGGCTGAATGACATGTCTTCGTGCTCGATCCGCTTCTGGCCGCAATGCGGGCAGAACAGGTCATGGCTGCCGAGGTATGTACTGCAGTTAAGGCAGGGACCGGGATCATGGGCCTTATGTACCTTTTGGGGCTGCCCCGGTTTACGTTTAAAGAGGTGTTTCATTTGAAATGACTGTTATAAAACAGGTTCCGGGGATATCGGTTGAAAGATACCAGGTCGCCTGACCTTTGATCCCGGGCATGGTTCCGGTTTCAAATGTATTAAAAGATGAAGAACATAGCCGCGTATGCCGTTAAGAATTTTACATTAATTTTACCGGACGAAGGGTTTGCAGGCGCGGCTGGTTTATCATTCCAACCCCGCTAAAAAAAGAACCCTGTTTCTTACCACAATTCTGCGAACAGATGTACCGGAGAATCGTTGATTTGATTCTGAAATTCCTGGCTGCCGCATTCCTCCTGGTGGCTGCAACCGGCTGCAGCAAGAACGATGACATCCATTATCCGCTTACAACGGGGACTGTGGCCGACATCGACGGCAATGTTTATAGTACGGTCATCATCGGATCCCAGAAATGGATGGTGGAAAACCTCAAAAGCAGGCATTACAGGAATGGTGATCCTGTAACCCGTGTGACCGATCCGGTTATCTGGCAAAACCTGGCTGCCGGGGGGTATTGCTATTACGGCAACGATACGGCAAATGGGAAAACGTATGGCCTCCTTTACAACTGGTATTCCCTGAACGACCCCGCGCACAGGTTGCTGGCCCCATCCGGCTGGCACATCGCCGGGGATGAGGATTGGACTGCCTTGTTAAACAACCTTCAACGGACAAACATCCCGGCCTATACCCTTAAAGCCAAAACGCTGTGGGACAGTATTGCAGGTAATAACAATTCAGGGTTTGCAGCTCTTCCCGGCGGGATGCGGTTTGAAGACGGAAGTTACGGCAACCTCGGTTCCGACGGTTACTGGTGGAGCTGTCCCACAACAGGTCTTCCAACGCTGTGTTACCGTCATATGGGTTACAGGGATTTCAAAGTAGACAGCCTGACGAATGGCCATAAAAACCGGGGTTTTTCGGTCCGCTGTGTTCACGATTAACCGGCAACACCGATTATTTCAGCCGGGGAGAACATTTCGGCAGGTTTCATTGTATCTTTATATCATCATATCACCCGGGGCAGCTGTAATCACTTTGCCACCAGGGCTTTTCATCAGACATATCATGAGATCACCGGGGTGACCGATGGCCGGGTCGGCCACCCTGGAGCTTTTAAGTTCCCGGACATTGGTTTAGAAAAAGAGCCATGACCATTCAATCCCTTGACCTGCCTGAAATTCCTCATCCCGGAACCCTGATCGGGATAGAGGTTGGGTCGGTCACCGTTTCCTTTGTCCAGGTGGATTTTTCGGGACAAATCCTGAAAGCGGTTTATCTTTTTCATAAAGGAAGGATCCGCGAATGTTTCAGGTCGGCGGAGGGGCAACTTGACATGTCTGCCGTACAGGGTGTCGCCGTTTGCAATGCCCACTGCTTTCAGCCCGGGATGCCATCCTACAACCCTCAGGTAGCCGTAATCAGCGCAACGAAAAGGTTGTGCAGCCAGGCAAGGTCGCTGCTGCTGGTTGGTGCCGAGAAATTTATGCTGGTCCGCTTCGACGAAGAGGGGAATTTTGAATCGGAACGGTCGAACTCATCCTGTGCCGCAGGAACTGGGAGTTTTCTTGACCAGCAGGCTTCCCGTCTTAACCTTTCCGGCACGGGCGAGCTTTCGGCCATCGCCCTGAAAAACCGGCAACCCATTCCGGATATTGCATCCCGGTGCGCGGTGTTTGCCAAAACCGATCTCATCCATGCCCAGCAGCGCGGCTATTCAATCGAGGCCATTTGCGACAGCCTCTGCAAAGGGCTTGCAATCAACATTGTGGATACCCTGTTCAACCAGGATATTCCACCGGGCCCCATCTTTTTCGCAGGTGGTGTCTCAAAAAACGGTGCGGTTGTCAGACACCTGGAAGAATTGCTCAACCAACGTTTTTTAATGCATGAATATGCTCATTGCCTGGGTGCAGCAGGTGCTTGTTATTTATGGCTGAATGAAAAGCAACCTTTTTCACTGCAGCCGGTTGCATCGCTGGCTAATCTGCTTCTTCCCGCCAACACCGTTAAATCCTATTTCTATCCCCCGCTTGAGATTACCATTTCCGATTATCCCGATTTCAGCAGGGCGGCATCGGGAAATTTCAGACCGCCAGGCTCCTCCCCGGCGGCAGAGGTGCAGGTTGAGTACTTCCAGGCTTTGACAGCAGGAAGCTCCCTGGAAACCTATATGGGCATAGATATTGGATCGACAAGCACGAAGGCGATCCTGACAACCACGGACAACCTGCCGCTGGCCGGCTTTTACGCAGCAACGTCGGGAAATCCCGTCGAAGCAATCCGGGCTGTCTTTGAAGCCATCGCTCACATGACAAGCGGGAGGAAGGTCAGCTTATCCTTCCTGGGTGTTGGCACTACCGGTTCGGGCAGGAAATTCATAGGAAAAATAATTCACGCCGACCTGGTCCTGGATGAAATTACGGCACATGCCCGGGCTGCGTTTGAACTTAATCCAGCCACGGATACGATCATCGAGATCGGGGGGCAGGACTCGAAGTTTACCCTCATGACCGATGGCAGGGTAACCTTTTCCCAGATGAATGCCGTGTGTGCCGCCGGTACCGGCAGCTTCCTGGAGGAGCAGGCTCGGAAACTGGATTGCCCGCTGGCTGCCTACACACAACTGGCCCCGGGGGTATCCTCCCCGCTGGCCAGCGACCGTTGTACCGTTTTTATGGAACGCGACATCAACCACCTGCTGAACCAGGGGTACACGGTGAGCGAGATCCTGGCA
>JBAXFZ010000130.1:0-9970 GCA_037139685.1 Bacteroidota bacterium | reverse complement strand
GTCGGAATCAGGATATCGCCTTGCAAATTCATAATAACAGCCCGGGATCTCAAATTCACCTTCCGTAAATTTAAAACTGACCATGCCTGCACGAATACTTGATTGCTCAAGCAATTCCCCCGGGGTTCCCTGTATCTCTCCCCCGGCATCGTTCAGTAAAAAACCATGTGATTTCAGGAATGAATTTACCCGTTCAACGGAGCTGAGTTTATTCAGCCGGTTCACACTGACGGTGAAATGGTTGGCGCAGAAGCCATTAACATAAAGCCATGCTGCGTATTCCGACTCTTCCCTCAATTTCTCATAAATGGCGAATGAGGGAGTTCCCGAGATATTCCCGGCAAAGATCAGCTCCTCCGAATCCAGCATCGGCTCAGGGATCGACCCAATCCAGCGGCTTACCGTGTCACGTAGAAACGGGCTGAACTGCTCCACAAGCAGCTCGCTTATGAACACCCGCGGAGCCTCAGGGTCAGAGGTGTGTTCATAATGGCGGGCATAGAGTTTTTTTGTCTCAAAATGGTAATCTCCCCTGAATTCATAGCCACTGTCAAGGAATATCCTTGCGAGCTTTCCTATACTGGTTGCAGAATTGTTAAAAGTCCTGAAAGCTATGTGATCATTGATCACGGTTTCGCCCTCGGCACGGAACAGGTCATAAATTTTAAGTGTGGATGGATTTTGGGAGGTATAGGCTTTCCATAACCGGGTAAATATATCGTGGTGGTTCATATGGTTTTGTTTTGTGTTCAAAATTACGGAAAAAGATCATTAATGATACTTCCCTGGCATACTCCCGGTTTAAAAATGAAGAATTGGGGATATTCCGTGAGAGGTCATCCTCTGTTCGTTGAATATTATTGATTATCTTCAAATTGCGTATATTTGCAGTTATTTATACTTTGTAGTACCTGATTACGGAGAAATTACTCAGGCCACGCAAGGTTAATTATCAACCTTTTACATACATTCATGAATTCATCAGCAATATCCTTAAAAAATAATAACCCGGCTATCCACCAGCCACCCGCTCCTTTTCAGGTTTTCCTGGATGACCTTAAAATCCAGATTCATAAGGTTTTCAGTGATAGTATGGATTACGATCCTGCTCATGCACCCCGGGGCGTGCCGTCAATTGTCATGCAGGAGATCATGACACGTAACCCTTTATCTGTCAGCATTCCTCAAGCCTATGGCGGGAGGGGAGGTCACATACATGAGATTCTCTCCGTTTTATCAGCAGCCTCGTACGAATCACTAGCCCTGTCGCTTACTATCGGGATCAACTCAGCCCTTTTTATCCAGCCTGTGGCCAAATATGCAGGTCACGGTGTGAAGGGGCCTGTTTTTCATAACTTTTTAACCGGCCCAACCATGGGCGGACTTATGATAACGGAGCCCGATTTCGGGAGCAACGCCCTGCACATGAGTACGAATTTCCAGGCTGCCGGCGACCATTACCATATCCGGGGGACAAAGCACTGGGCCGGCCTGACAGGGTTTGCCAGGTACTGGCTGCTCACAGCCCGTGAACGCGTTCAAAGCGGTGACCTTAAAAGGGATATCCAGTTTTTTATTTGCGATGCAGGCCAGCCTGGTCAGCGAATCGTTGTCGAAGAGCAGTTCGACAATCTTGGCTTGCACCAGATACCATATGGCCGGAACAGAATTGATGTTATGGTTCCTGCTGCTCACCGTCTAGAACCGGAAACGACGGGGATCAACATCCTGCTTGACCTGCTTCACAGAAGCCGGCTCCAGTTTCCCGGTATGGCCCTGGGTTTTATACAAAGGATGATGGATGAAGCGCTGGAACATTGCAAAAAGCGATGGGTCGGGGGCAAGAGCCTATTCGAATATGACCAGGTCCAGAAACGGCTGTCTCATTTGCAGGCATCCTTCACCGTTTCTTCTGCCATGTGTGCCTACAGCTGCGATAAAGCGGGCCTGGAGCACGATCTCTCTTCAGTCGGACTGGTGGCAAATTCATTTAAGAGTGTTGTTACGGATATGATGCAGTCGGCAGCCCAGTCGCTGGTGCAGCTGGTCGGGGCAAAAGCTTACCGTTTCAGTCATATCGGCGGACGGGGGATTACCGACAGCCGGCCATTCCAGATTTTCGAAGGCTCGAACGATATCCTCTACACGCAGATCACGGAGAGTGTCGTAAAGCTCATGAAAAAAATGAAGGAGAAAAACCTCTACCGGTTCCTGCAGAGCTTCGCTCCAACCGAAAACAGTGCGCGAACCATCAGGGGATTGCTGGATTTTGAACTTAACATGCAATTACCGCAGCGCAAACTAGTTGAACTGGGACAGGTAATCGGCCGCATTGTTTCGATGGAGACCGTCATCCTCCTAAGTGCAACTGATTTCAGGAAGGATCTCATCGAAAATGCCCTGGCTGTCCTCAGGAGTGATATTGCCGGGTTAATGGGCAATTTTCATGCTGACGAAGCCACCCTGGTAGTGGCCGAATATCAGCAGGATAGTTCCTGGCTGCATGTTTCCGGGAAAAGATAAGCTCCTGTTACAGTCCCAACGATCCTGTTTTTGACCTGTTGATTCCTGCTTTTAATTAGAGAAATTGATTTTTCTGTAAAATAATTAACAATCGCAAGGTAAAATTTTTTATCTTTGTTAGCCCTATTCACATAGGTTATCAATAGGGAACCGAACTGGCTATTGATGGATATCAGTCACCATTTATTACAAAATTATCATTGAAATTAGCATGGAAAAAATACTGATTATTGACGATGAACAGTTATACCGGACGATGCTGAAGCATACTCTGGTTAAGGAGGGATATACGACTATCGAGGCCGAGAATGGCGAGATGGGACTGGCATTGGTACAGTCGGAACATCCCGACCTGGTGCTTACAGATTTCAGAATGCCCGGAATGGACGGACTTGAAGTATTGTCTGAAATTCATAAGATTCAACCCAGGCTGCCCGTTGTCCTGTTTACTGCCTTTGGCGACGTTGCCCTCACCATCAGGTCGATACAGGTTGGAGCATTCGACTTTCTTGAAAAGCCGTTCAACCCGACCCAGCTTAAAATAACGGTACACAATGCTCTGAATTCGGTGAGGCTGAGCAACAGTCTGAACGAAGTACTCGAAAATGGTGTTTCAGGTGAAAGCATGCTGGAGGATAACATCCCCATGGGGAAGACGCTCCAGATGAAGGAAATTTTTAAAAACATTGGAAGGATATCCCTCAATAAGGTAAATGTCCTGATCCAGGGAGAATCAGGCACTGGAAAAGAGCTAATTGCCAGGCTTATCCATTTTGCAGGTATAACCAGGTCAAACCCTTTTGTAGTGCTGAATTGCAGCACACTTTCAGAATCGGTGCTTGAAAGCGAATTGTTCGGGCAAGTAAAAGAATCTTTTACAGGATCTGTCGTCGAGAAAAAGGGCAAGCTGGAACTGGCCGGCGATGGAACTATCTTTTTAAGTGAAATCTCCGATATATCCCTTAATACCCAGTTGAAACTTCTGCGCGTTATTCAGGACCTTGAATTTGAGAAAGTTGATGGTCATCAAACAATCTCCATGAAGGCGCGAATAATTGCTTCAACGAAACACAACCTTGAAACCCTGGTAAAAGAGGGAAAATTCAGGGAGGATCTCTATTACAGGCTGAAGGTATTTACAATTTCCTTACCTGCATTGCGCGATCGCAAAGAAGATATGCGCGACCTGGTGATTCATTTCATGCACAAGCTCAACAAACGCATGAACAAGAATGTGATCAAGATCGGCGATGGTGTCATTGAAATGCTCCAGGCACACGAATGGTACGGCAATTTGCGTGAGCTTGAAAATACTATCCTTCAAGCCATCGTGATGTCAAAAAGCGATGTCCTTGAAAAAGAAAACATTACGATTAACAAACTTCAGCAGCCACGTACGGAACCGGATAGCATCCCCCAGCTCAGGTCACTGTCTGATATTGAAAAGTTCCACATTGAGCGAATTCTAAATGAAGTGAAATGGAACAAGGTTGAAGCCTCGAGGATTCTTGAAATAACACGCCCGACGCTGAATGCCAAGATTGAAAAATATGGTTTAAGCCGCAACTAACCGGCAACCGTAAGGCTACTTTCACATTAACTTATCCTGGCAGTTTCATCCTTTTATGAGGATGTGATCCTGCCATAAAGTTAAAACAGGAGCCCTTCCTGCCAGAAACAGGTCAACCCTGCCTATTCATCGGCGAACCGGATCATTTCAACGGTATTTGTGTAAATTACATGATATGAGGTGAAATCAGGCAAAAAACCTGTTTCAACGACAGCTTTTACTCCATAAAAGAGTTGATTTTATTTGAGGGTTTGACGATTTTATATTTGTCGGATCAACATGATCATCATGTATGACCAGTAAATCAATAAATCAACTCATATTATGAAAAAATTTATCTTTCTAGTGGCTGTGTTCTGTATTACAGGAACGGCGTTTGGTCAATTGAAACGGGTTTCACTTTCTAAATCTGCAGAACAGCTGACCTTGCCAGCCCCGGCAACAGCGGATGGTGATCATCCGTTCAGCAAGCCCGGCAACCAGGTGGCAAATTCAAAGAGTGTGCTTGATGATGTAATCGGAACCTCCGAAGTATATGATCAGCAAACCAATTCATCGATGCCGGGCCGGCTTTGCCTCTGGCCCGACGGGTCCCTGTCGGCAACGTGGATGAAGAGTGACGTAAGCGGCAATGCCGATCGCGGAACCGGCTATAACCACAGCAGCGGCTCAACCTGGGGAGCCGCCCCGGCCGCACGGCTCGAGAGCGTAAAAGCAGGATGGCCGACAATCAGCCGGTGGATGGGCAACGGGGAGCTGATCATTTCACACAGGACAACTGTCGACCTGGTAATGAATACGCGCCCTGTAAAGGGTACCGGTGCATGGACAGAAAAGATGACCCCAACCTCTCCTTCGACAAATGCACTTGTCTGGCCTGCTGTCATCACCAATGGCAGCAACTTCCAGAATATTCACCTGCTGGCCATGACCAGGACCATCGCCAACGGCGGAACACTCTACAAAGGACTCAACGGGGCCCTGCTTTATTACCGTTCCTTCGACGGGGGAGTTACCTGGGACAAGCAGGGTATCCAGTTCCAGGGTCTCGATTCATCAAACTACAAGGGGTTCTCGGGTGACAGTTATGCGTGGATTGAGCCTCACGGCGATACCATTGCATTTTTATGCGGAGGAAACTGGGTGGATACCTTCCTGATGAAGTCGTATGACAACGGGAACAGCTGGACAAAGGTGCCTATCCTGCCTAACTATTATTGCAAAAATCCTGATAACCAGGTAACCCCGAGGTTTATCTGCAGCGATGGTTCATTTGCAGGTGCAATGGACAAAAACGGAGTTTTTCATGCTGCATTCGGCCGAATGCGTGCGCTTGATGACGGAACGGGTCACAAATATGCTCCGGGAACGGATGGACTTGTTTACTGGAACTCAACGATGGGTGTCCTCGATACGGCCATCGTGTCCAATCTTGATACCCTTATCGCCCATGGCCTGTGTATCGGGTATGTTGCTTCAAACCAGGCTGGCGATACAATTGTAGGCTTTCCCTCATATGGTGTAAGCCTGTCAAGTTTTCCCCAGGTGACCATCGATCCATTCAACAATATATACTTTCTATGGTCGTCCATAACCGTTGGCAACCCCTCTCCCGATAACTTGAATTACCGTCATATCTGGGGCCGGGCCTGGTTTGCAGGGAGGTCGGAATGGTCGGAGATGAAGGATTTCAATTCAGATTTTATCTATATTTTCCAGGAATATGTCTATCCGGCAATATCAAAAGGAATCAGGAATGATAACATCCAACTCATAACCCAGGCCTCCGCTCAACCCGGTTCCAACGTAAAAGATCCCACTGTCCCTGTTCATGCAGTAAATATTGAATACAGGGAGATTCCCACTTCAGCATTCATAGCAGCCGGGTACTCAGGAAAACCGAATAGAGGAATTACATCTGTCAGCCAGAATTATCCCAACCCTGTCAGTGGATCGACATCATTCCTGGTAACAGTCGATTACCCATCGCCTGTGTGGGTCGATATCTACAATTTCCTGGGACAAAAGGTAAAGACCCTTCAGAACGGCACCATAACCGCAGGAACACGTAGGTATATGATCGACTGTAATGACCTTCCCGGAGGTATCTACTTTTATACCGTTACCATCGGGGCAGATACCTATACGCATAAAATGGTTGTCGAATAAACAGGATCAACCTGCAGGTTACTTCAACACAGTTGCTGTCCTGCAGAGGCGGAAGCCAACATAGCCATAACGGTAGGAGGGGTTGGCACTTTCACGGTCTGCGGCACGAAGGCCGGTATGATCGTAAAACCAACTCCCTCCCCTGATCACGCGGTATTCACCGGCTACCGGCCCCATAGGGTTATCCCTTCCCGACAATTTGTACCAGTTTGCAGAATACCAATCGCCACACCATTCGGCCACGTTTCCCGTCATGTCATAGATTCCAAGTTCATTTGGTTTCTTAAGCCCCACGGGATGTGTGGCCGATTTTGAATTTTCCACGTTCCAGGAAACAGCCATTTCCGAGTTGCTTCCGCTGTATTTGAAACCCTGTGACTTCAGGCCACCCCTGGCGGCAAACTCCCATTCCGCCTCGGTTGGGAGCCTGTAATTCAACTTTGTTTTTTGGTTTAGATTCCTTATGAATTCCTCAACCTTAAACCAACTGATCCGCTCGGCAGGACAACCGGCACACCCTTCAAAATAAAAAACCGTGGTATCATCCGGAAGAACCATTCTCCATTGCTGCTGGGTCACTTCGAACCTGCCAATGTAAAAGTCATCCAGCGAAACTTCATGTACCGGCTGTTCGTCAGAAACCCCGATGGCCGAACCCATCCTGAATGTTCCTCCTTCTACCAGTACCATACCGAAATCAGGAACCTGTCCATGGGCAACCTGGAGGGAGATTGCCAGGATTGCGGCAAATCCAAAGAAACTGAACCTCCTAGTGATAATGAGGAAAGTCCGGGTTATTCGTGTCATCTTCTCGAAACAATTGATGCATTTTTTTTTAATGCATGAAACACCTTGGAATCAAATACATGTAAATTTTCCAATTGAATAAAAATATGATAATCCCGGCAAACAAATGAAAATATTCTGTAAATGGGGTCAACAAACAGTCAAAATTAACAAAATCAACGACAACGGGAATGATCAGGAATTCCCCCTCCTTGAAATGGGGGCATTGCGATAAAGCATCCAGGGGGGAAATCAGGAACCACGCTTTAGCTTCGTCAAGTAAATATCATGGTTCACCGATAATAATTTCACAGTTCTTCCCATTGGTCTATATTTATTTGATCTATTCAAAATATACTGTATGCGAAAACTTGCCTTCTCCATAGTTCCGGCGTTTATCATGTTAGTCCAGGGCATCTGTTCCGGGCAGGAAATTCTGCAGTGGCGCGGAACCCTGCGCAGCGGCGTTTACGCCGAAACCGGGTTGCTGCAATCCTGGCCCGTTGCAGGCCCCTCCGTTTTATGGGAATTTGACAGCCTTGGCAATGGGTACGGGAGTCCTGTGATTACAAAGAAAAACATATTCTTAAATGGAGAGATCGACACGGTGAGTTATCTCTTTGCCCTCGACCATTCGGGTAAATACCTTTGGAAGTCGAAAATCGGCAGGGAATGGATCCAGAGTTATCCGGGGTCGAGAAGTACGCCAACTGTGGTGGATGACCTGGTATATGTCACGGCCGGGTGGGGAGAGGTAGCCTGCCTGGAGACCACGACCGGGAAAAAAAGATGGTCGGTCAATATGATAACCGACTTTCACGGGACGGTTCCCAGATTTGGCTTCTCCGAATCGGTGCTTGTCGATGGGGATGCACTCTTTTGTTCGCCGGGGAATGCCGATACCAACGTGGTGGCGCTTGACCGGTTCACCGGGAGGATCAGGTGGATCAGCAAAGGGGTGGGAGAGATAACCTCCTATTGTTCACCCATGCTGATCAGTTTGCCATCCCGAAAAATCCTTGTCACCTTTTCAAAAACGACCCTGCTAGGTATCGATGCCGGTGATGGCAGGCTGTTATGGACATATAAACAGGAGGGAGAGGAGATCGACTGCCAGGTTAATACGCCGGTTTATGAAAACGGGTTTATTTACAGTGTCGCCGGGAACGGCAATGGCGCCTTTAAGCTGAAATTGTCCGATGACGGTACGCAAATTACCGAAATCTGGAAAAATGGCAGGTGTGACAACCTGATGGGCGGGTTCATCAAGGTGAACAATTTTATCTATACCTCTGGTTATGAAAAACGCCAGTATTACTCACTGGAAACGGGTGAGGGCAAAATTGCCGATTCGCTGAAATTTGACCGGGGAAGTGTAATCTTTGCCGACGGTCGGCTGTATCTGTACAATGAAAAGGGGCAGGTTGGCCTGTTCAGACCCGACGGACCCAAAATGGAACTTGTTGGTTCGTTCCGGGTGACAGCAGGAACAAAGGCGCATTTCTCCCACCCGGTAATATGCAGCGGGATCATGTATATCAGGCACGGCAGATCACTGATCGCATATAAAATATCGAAATGAGGATCAGCCGCGAAAATCATCGGATAGTAATTATGAGTTTGAGTAAATCATGCAATCTGAAAATCATAAATACGGAACTATGAAAATTAAGTTATCGTTGGCAATTGCGTTGATGATCTTCTTTTCAATGGCACGGTCCCAGGAAATCACCCTTGATGAAATACTGGCACGATATGCAAATGCAATGGGAATGGAGAAACTGCAGGGGGTCAGCACCATGATCATGGATGGCACCCTGATCCAGCAGGATGCCATGCCGGTAAAAATTGTCAGGATGCGCCCTGACCGGTATCTCATGGAATTCGACATCCAGGATATTACGGCCAGCCAGGGGTACGACGGGCAAACTGCATGGTGGACGACACCGTGGGCCGGGAATCCCGGGCCCCAGCTCATGCCCGAAGAGAGGGCCAGGGACCTGAAGAGCAGGGCGGATTTTGACGGGATACTGGCCGGCTGGAAAACAAAAGGGCACCTGGTGGAGCTTGTTGGCCGGGATACGGTCGAAAAAGCACCTGCCTATCGACTGAAGATCACCAGGAGAGATGGGGGCATTGAATACCTGTTCATCGATGCTGAAACATTCCTTGTTCATAAGAGACTTACCTACCGCAAAGCCCGGGGGCAGGATGTTGCCGTTGAGAATTATTTCCGCGATTACCGGCCGGTTGAAGGCATCCTGTTTGCCTTTACACAGGATACATTTTTAGGGGGACAGCCTTACAACTCGCTCCAGTTTGATTCTATCAGGCTGAACGCGCCAGTGGAGGCCGCAGTATTCGGGATGCCTGTAAAATAGTATACTTCCCGCGATTTTGGTAAACCATCCCTTAATTTTTTGACTGTTCTGTCCGCACGGGTTCCCAAAGGTCCTGAAAAACATTAACGTGGTGAAAATTAGATAATAAATGCAAATCCGCGCTTGATCGGTAAAATATTTTTTTCTATCTTTGCACCCCATTTTTGTAGGGGGGAATGGATATCGTTCTTTATATAAATCCCTGACAGTCAATAATATGTTAAATCCGGTTGGTGCGATTGCACCGCCACAAAGCAAAAATGAATGACTCCTGAAGAAACAAATGAGAACATGGAGCAGAATGCTGAACCCATTGTTGAACAAAATGTGAATGCTGAAACCGAAGCTCCCGTTGTAGCTGAAGTTCCTGCAGAAAATGTTGAAGAAGCTGTTGCCGAAACTGTTGCAGAGGTGGTTGAAGAACCCGTTGAAGAACCTGTTGCAGAAGTTGTTGCTGAACCTGTTGCTGAAGTTATTGCAGAACCCGTCGCGGAAGTTGTTGCAGAACCAGTTATTGCAGAACCCGTAAAACACACCAGGG
>JBAXFZ010000129.1:0-10081 GCA_037139685.1 Bacteroidota bacterium | reverse complement strand
GGCAACATTATCCACACAACCGTGATTCTCCGCGAAGGAATTGCACCAAGCGACAAACTCGCGGATGAGCTGAAGGAACATGTTGAAAAGGAGATAGGTCCCATCGCCAGGCCTGCTTTTGTTGTTTTTGCCGATAAACTTCCAAAAACAAGGAGCGGGAAAATCATGCGCAGGGTGTTAAAAGCTGCTGCGCTGGGCCTTGATACGGGCGATCTGACAACGCTGGAAGAGTAAATCATTACAAAGGGAATTGGCCGGTGCCGGCAATTTAAACCGATTTTGTCGTAACTTTGAACCAGCAACATGGCAATGCATGCTATTGTAATAGCATTGCCGTAGGTTGTATTCAAAATGATCAGCCGACTTTTAAAAATATTGTCCGTAACCATCATGGTACTGGCCAATTCACTGGCATCAGCGCAGGGTAGCTGGGTGAAGGCTGATATCTCCACCAACCAGTTCCTCAAGTCTGTTTGCTTCGTCGACAGCCTGTATGGCTGGGCTGCCGGCGATTCGGGAACGATCATGCACACGGTAAACGGGGGAAACTCCTGGATCCGCCAGAACACACAAACGGTCAACGAGATACCTTATGTTTTTTTCCTTGACCGGAACCTGGGCTGGGCATCTGCAATCAATTACAGCACCACACCCTATGGCACAATCCTGCTGAAGACCATCAACGGGGGTGCCACATGGCAAAGCCAGCCATTTCCCATTGAAAACATCTTCATAAGCTGCATCCTGTTCACCGATTCCCTGCACGGGTGGATGGGCGCAAAACCAAACGGGATCTTTAAAACCACCAACGGTGGGGCTACCTGGACACAGGCTGTAATCGACACCTCCACGCTGGCGTTTTTCCCGGTACTGGATATTGAATTTTACAACCAGAAATTCGGCTATGCCAGTGGCGGCATCCTGGATGTGGCCGGCGTAATCTGGAGAACTACCAACGGTGGAGCCAACTGGGATGCCATCGATCCTGCATACGCCCCGGCCGACGAGGTTCACAAACTGCATATTTTCGATTCCCTCAATGTAATGGGCTCCGGCGGCGATCCCGATTTTGGTTACGGGGTGGGCATGATCCGCACTGCGGATGGCGGCCTGACCTGGATTTACAATGAACTGCCCATCCAGGGCAACGCCTATGACCTGGATTTCAGGAATTCAACCGAAGTGTGGGCCCCGCTGGGAACGAAACGCAAGCTGATTTACAGCCTGGATGGCGGGGTAACCTGGACACCTGTGGCAACGCCTGATTCCACCTCGATCTATGATGTGACCTTCCCCGATTCACTGCATGGATATGCCGTTGGAAAAAGCGGCGCTTTCATCAGGTACATCCCCCCGGTGATTCCGGGGATTGTTCCAACTCCGAAGTGGCAGGAGGGATTTTCCATGGATCAGAATTATCCCAACCCGTTTAATTCCGCTACAACCATAAAATTCGGCCTTCCTGACCGGAACCTGCAGCCCGGGTCATTCAATGCACCGTCAGCTTTGCCTGTACAAATCTATGTATCCGATATCCTGGGCCGGGAGGCAGCAACCCTGGTCAGTTCCGATTGCCTTCCCGGCATGCATGAAGTGACATTTGCGCCAACAGCTCTGCCGGGGGGATGCTATTTCTACAGTCTCCGGGTGTTTAAATCGGGTCATTATGTCAGGGTGGCGGGACCTAAAAAGATGATTATCCTGAACGATTGATTCGGGGGTGTTTTGAAGGACCGGCGTGAACTGCCGATCCCATTGAGTTAACAGGACACCGTTTAATCGTATATTCCGTATGGTTAAAAATTATAGCCGAGGTTTACCGACATAAAATAGTTCCTCGGAGCGCCTGCTTCATAATACCGCTTGTCAGCCGAATTGGTATTCAAAAAACCGGCATAGACCTCATCCAGGATATTCTTTGCGCCACCGGAGGCCATCACTGAAAATTTACCAAACTTCAGATTAAGCCCCAACACTCCATCCAGGAGGTTATAGGCACTGATCCGCTCAGTATTTCCATCGTCGGCCCACAGGGAGCTGATGCCCTGGTATGTGGATTTTACGAATATACCCAGATGCCGGCCGGCCGGGTGCGACCATTCAAGAGAGATATACATATTGTTCCTGGGAATTCCCGGTGCCGACATCCCCGAGAAATCCCGGTAATTCTCTGTAAAGGTACCTGCCGGGGTCATCTCAGCCAACCGGGTCTGGTATGAGGTATAGGTGAAATCGGACCAGGTATAACATAATCCAAGCCTGAGATTGCGGTAAATTTCAATCCTGGCGCCCAGTTCAACCCCGCGGCGACTGGTTTTTGCAGCATTTCTGGCATATACGACCCCCTGCAGGTCGTACGGAATAACTTCATTTTCAATACCGATGGCAAACAGGGTCGCTTCATAGCTGATGTTCCTGAAAAAATTCCCATGCGACCTTAGCTGGGTTCCCTTAATTCCCAGTTGACCATTTTTAGACTTCCGGGGCCTGATATCCTGGTTGAGCAGGTAGTCCGGATCGCGGCTGCCCAGCTCGGCCATTGCAGGCGGATCTGAACTTAACCCGCAGGAGGCAAATAAAACCAGCATGGGTGCCAGGTTGTAATTCAGCGAAATTTTTGGCGACCAGTCACTGAAGGTTGCGTGACCGGCCAGGGAGGGGAGCGTTTGCTGGGTCTGGCTCAGCATGGTATTGTCGTATCGCCCTGCCAGGAGAAGGAACATCTTTTCCTTCAGTATTTCGAAATTGTCGCTGATATAAATCCCTTTACTGGTTATATTCTCCCTTAGAACCTGTATGATAAAGTTCCCTTTTTCCCCCTTCAGGTTGTCATACAGTTCGTTTCTTGTTGGCTGGGCCGAGAGGTCGAAACCGGCGGAGAACTCATTGTGCCGGTTGCCTATGAGCGACCGGTGAATGTATTTTCCTGTCAGCCCCGCCACGTACCTGTTAATGACGCGGTAACCGGTGGCGGCCTCTTCAGAGAACCTGATCGTACTCCAGGCGGTAACTTCGGCTTCATTGTTCAGCTTTCTTCCAAAAGCAGCATTATAGCGTATCCCCAGCCTTGCATTTGTGGAAAAGCGCTTTTCATCGTTGGTTACGGCTGACGGATTTGCCTGATAAGGGTCGCTGGCAAATTCCTCTTTTGTAAGTGCTCCCGGGTACCGGATCTCCCCGTCGGCAAAATAGCCCAGGATCGTAAGATTTGAATGAGCCGAGATATCGGTCTCCATCAACATGTTCAGGATATGCCGGTAACTCTTGTTGTGCTGGCGGAACCCGTCAAAATTCAGATAGCTGTAGTTGGTCAACATCCTGGATTTACCGGTTTTTACGGCAGCTCTGAATCCGTTTTTATACAATCCGGATGAACCGGCCAGGTTAAACTGCCGTACCGACGACCTGTCAAAGTCCATATCCGTTAAAAAGCTTATAACTCCTCCGGGTGCATTTGAGCAGGAGGACAGGGCATCGCCGGCTAAAAACTCAACACGCCGTATGGAGCCAACATCAATTGCATCCATACTTGTTTGCCCGTCCGGCTCCGTTTCTGGAATGCCATCCAGGAGTATCCGTATCCCGCTTATGGAATGGTTCAGGCGAATGCCGTATCCCCTGGCTGAGAACAGCGCATCCTGCTCCCCGAAGTGCGATTGCACAAACAATCCCGGCACCTGTAAAAGTATCTCATCCGCACCTATGTGACGGTCGTATTTATAACCTGAAGATGATAACTGCTCTACCGGAGTGGAACTTCTGACCCCGCGCACAGCACTGCCAGTTGAAGATCTGACAGCCTCTGTTTTCTTCCCGGATCCATGGTTCAGCAATTTGGCCGAGGTATCAGCCTGAATGACTTTCTGCGAGAAACCGCCAAGTGTCCCGATGACAAGCATCACGGGGATCATAAGCAGATTATTCATTTTTCTCTTAAACCAGATCGTAGCCATTATATTTGTTTGCTGAATCTTCACGTTAACTGCATAAGTTCACGGGAGAAGTCTGCCTGCTGAGGCATTTATGATGATAAGTGAATCACCCCCGCTTCAGCAGGCAGTTTGTCCCGGCTGCATCATCGGAGCTATTTTACTTCAATCAGCTCGACATCAAAAACAAGTGTCGAATAGGCGGCGATGGGGCCCATGCTCCTATCGCCGTAAGCGATCGAAGAGGGGATGATAAGGGTTGCTGTTCCTCCCTGTTTCATCAGTGCAATTCCTTCATCCCATCCCCTGATGACCTCACCGTTCCCGAGTGTAAAACCGAAAGGTTCGTTCCGGTCGACCGAAGAGTCGAATTTCGTTCCATCCAAAAGGGTGCCGGTATAATGAACTTTTACCTTTTTACCGGCCACTGCCTGGGGACCTGTGCCCTTTGCCTTCTCAATGTAATATAATCCCGAAGCCGTTGGCTTTACGGTAATTTTCTTGTCTGTAATATACTTCTCGATTAACATAGGTTCATCTTTTTTTGCGTTAACATTATTCTTGGGTTCATTCGGCTTTGCCTGCTGTGCCGCTTCAGCCTTCTCTTTTTCACACTGGGCTTTTGACAGCACATCCAGGATCTCAACCTCGTAAACCAGGGTTGAATATGGAGGAACGGCCACCCCGCGGCCTGCTTCACCAAAACCCATTTTCGAGGGAACGATAACTTTTGCTTTTCCGCCCTTTAACATTTTCCCAATCGCCTCTTCAATGCCTGGAGTATCAAACCTGGTCCCGTACTGAAATTTAACAGGTTCAGGCCGGGTATATGAGGAGAACAACTCCTTCCCGCCGATGAGCGCAACTTTGAAATGAAGGTTAACCTGGCAGCCGGTATCAATTTTCATCCCCTCTCCCTTCTGATTTTCAATCATGTATATCCCGGTTTTGGAAGGTGTTGCCTGGATCTTGTTGTCCGCAATATACTTCTGCAGGGCATCTTCCTCGTTTTTCTTCAGTTTTGCCGGATTATCGAAGGAGAGGAGAGACACGTAAAAATCAACTGTTGAATTACTGTCGATGACTTCAGGACGCTTGGGCATCTTGAAGGTTTTCAGGAAAAGCGAATCCGCGGGGATCACAAAAATGGCGCTGTCGCCGGCCGACATCATCCCGATTCCTTCGTACAAATCCCCTTTGAAATCGGATGGGGGCAGCTGAAATTTTACAGGAACCCCTTTTAACTGCGATTTGCTGTCAAACAACAGGGTATCTTTTCCCTTTACGATAGTCGTATAGCGCATCTCAAGGGATACCCAGTCGCCCAAACCGGGTTTTGCCGAATCCTTGCTGTTTTTGTAAATCTTATAGCGCAATCCTGTTGCGGTTTTCTTAAAGTCCTCATGTTTATTCGGGTAGACTGAAAGGCAGAAAAGAAATCCGAACAAGAAAAGCATACTGATCTTCAATTGTTTTTTCATAAGATAAATTCTAATTAACTGATTAGGTGATTATTTAATTAACAAAGATAAAGTTTGCAACAACTCCCGGACTAACTGCCCGGTTATTTCAAATAAACCATCCGCCTGGTTTCAACCTTGTTGTTCCATTGCATGCGGTAAATGTAAATACCTGTTTTCAATGCAGGGTTTTTGTCCTGGTCAGCAGGGTTAAACTGAATTTCATAATTGCCTGGCGGTTTGGTTTCGTGAACTGGTTCGGCAACCTCATTTCCCAGGATATCGTAGATTTTCAGCGAAACCGGACCGGCTGAGGCCATTGTGAAGCCGATTTTTGTTGACGCTGAAAACGGGTTTGGGAAATTTTGCAGGAGCGCCCCCCCTGCAGGATTGTTTTTGCTGCCTATACCGTTGACACTTGTAAAACTGATGGGGACGGTCCATATCTGGTAGATCCCTGAAGAGTTATCCATCCAGACCGTCCAGATCGTTGAATCGGTTGAGGAAATATCAATGATGTCTCCTTGGTATCCCTGTCCCAGCCCGCCAATGGGGGCGGGTGCAAAATGGTGATCGGTGATCTCATATTCTTTCCAGCTGTTTCCTCCATCGGCCGAGCGGGCCAGGAAGACGCCCGTTGAATCGTTTGTCGTATTCCGGTCATCATAAAAAATAATGTTGACCGCGCCGTACTTGTCAATGTGCATGTTGGGGAAGTACTGTGTTTTACCGTTGTTTACCGGATCCTGGTTCACCCTGATGCCTGCCGACCAGGTTACGCCGCCATCCGACGAACGGTATAGAACAATATCCGGGTCGCTTCCCGCCGGAGCAAGGCTCTTTTGCCCGGTAACAATGTAAATCCATCCCCTCCTGGGCCCGTTGGTTGTATCTACGGCGATACTGGGCAGCCCGTTCACCCGGATGTTTTTCTTATTGGATAAAACGCCGGTTATTCCATTTACGCTGAAGGCATTTTCGGTTACATGCCAGTCGGTTCCACCATTCGCAGAGGAGGCGAACCCGACCATAATCTCCTTGAAGGGCGAGGTATCGGTAACCCCTGCCCAGCAGGCATAAACTTCTCCGCCGGGGCCGATGGCCAGGTCTCCACCCGCGCTCCTGCTCGATGGGTTGTTCACCTGGCGGGGAGTGCTCCATGCCTGGGCCCCGTTGTCGGTGTAAGCGAACATCAGGGGAAAGGGATTTGCAAATTTCACCCAGGCAGCATACGATCTGCCATAGTGAGTGCTGGAAGGGGCGGCATCGGTGGTAAGCGCAGCCCGTTCAAGGTCGTCGGTCGAAATCACCTTCTGGGCCGACCATGTCTGGCCATGGTCCAGCGAATAGTGTGAGTACAACCCGACAAAAGGGGTTCGCCCCAGGTGCGAGATGATGAAGGTTCCGTTTTTATCAATGGTGATACCGGGGTCGCCCCCATGAAAGGCGATTGGATCGCCGGTACAGGTGTCGTTCCCCCGCCAGTTTTTGCCGCCGTCGGTGGTAACATAAATTCCCTCGCTGATAAAAAAGGGTACGAATGTTATTGTATTGCAGGCAGCAAAAAGGGTATTCCTGTCAACCGGGCTTCTGACCAGGAAAACCTCAGTCTGGTTCACCTTGCTGGGATAAATCCTGTAGTTTTTACCTATCGCCAGCGGGGCATTAATATCCGGGTAGCCTTGTGCCATGATTTCAGCAACCATGAGCAATGTGGATAGCAACAGACAGGTTTTTCTCATTGTTTTATCATATTTACATTAAGAGGCGGTCCCGGAATTACTGAAACTTCCTGCCGGGGGCCCCCGGGAAATCAAAATGCATACCCAAAATTGACTGATCCCACGAAATCCCTCGGACTGCCGGCATCATAGAACCGGTAGTCGGCAGAGTTCGTATTCACATTCCCGACATACCCCTTGTTAAAAACATTGTTTACTCCAGCCGACAACATACAGGTAAAATGTCCGAGGGTCAGATCAAACCCAAGCAACGAGTTAACAAGGCTGTACGAACCGGTTTTTTCGCTGTTTGCATCATCAACCCATACTCCGCTGAGGGCGAGATAGCTCAGTTTCGCAAAAAGGCTGCATTTTTTCCCGACGGGGTGAGCATATGCCAATGCCAGGTTCAGGTTATTCCGCGGGATATTGGGTTCAACGTTCCCCGAAAAGTCCCTGTTCACGGTCATCAGGGTTAAGGATGAGTTTTCCTCCCAGGAAATGGCAGGATATGTTTTATACCTGAAATCAGAAAAAAGATAGGCAGCAGTTAAGAAAAGCTCTTTAATAATCTCCAGTTTTCCCTTAATGGAAAAACCTATGCGGTCTGCCTTTGCAGCATTCCTGAAGTATTCATCCCCAAAGATCTCATACCTGACGATTTCATTATCAATTTTGCTTGTGAATACGGCGGCTTCAAGGTGCAGCGACCTGAAAAACCGGGTTTTCCCTTTTCTTTCAAGGTTTCCCTTTATTCCGGCCTTCAGGGTGGAAGAGGTCTGCGGCTTCAGATCCTGGTTATAGAGGTATAGCCCGTTGGGGCTTTCAAGTTCCTTGTCGGTTGGGTTTTTAAATTTCATCTCCCATGCCGCAAACAGGGTGACTGCATGCATCATCCTGAAATTCAGCCTGACTTCGGGCGTGATGGCATGGTAAAGTTTTATATCGGACCGGGCCGGGACCTGCTCTTCGGCCACACTGTATTTGACATGATCGTATCTGCCGTTCAGCAAAAGGAATACCTTTTCCCTGATCAGTTCAAAATTCTCTGCAAGGTAGCATGAGGCGATGCTTGTCTTTTCAACTTCAATCTGTTCTATGTTGTCATTTTTCTGGCCGCCATAGTTTTCATATTCCTCTTTCCGTTCAGGCTGACGGAAGAGCTCCCCTCCTGCTGAAAACTCATTATCCCGGTTCCAGAAGCGGCTGTTCAGCACATACCTGGCCGACAGCCCCATGATATACCTGGTGGTAATCTTGAACTCCTTTGTAGCCTTTTCAAAATATTCAATCTGGCCGTTCCCCGCAATTTCGATTTTCTGATTCAGCGTTTTCCCGAACTTAACATCGTACCTGATATCCACCTGCCCCTTCTGTGTGATCCGCTTTTCATCCCGGCTGACAGCGCGAGGGTCGGCCTGGAAGGGGAGGCTGTCAAACTCAAGCATGGTCAGTGATCCCGGTCGCTTTTGATTTCCGTCAAAATAATGCCCGGCAACCCGGAACTTTGAATTGGCTGCAGGGGATGTTTCGAATCCGATATCAAATGTGTGCGAGTAATTGCTGCTGTGTGCCCGGTAACCGTCGAAATTCCTGTAATTGTACCGGGTGGTGAACCGTGAAGAATTGCTGGTTAATGCTGCACCGAGCCCGTTTACGAAGAGGCCAAAAGAACCGAACTGGTTGTCCTGGAAAATTGAATCACCGGGAAAGCGGGACTGCGCAGTTGGGAGTGGCGGCAAGCCGGTTGCAT
The DNA here is from genome assembly GCA_037139685.1 of Bacteroidota bacterium. Classification (GTDB taxonomy): domain Bacteria; phylum Bacteroidota; class Bacteroidia; order Bacteroidales; family FEN-979; genus CAIVAT01. The sequence goes on along the minus strand of JBAXFZ010000129.1, from coordinate 1,218 downwards.
ATGGGGGGTTCGAAAAAACCTCGCTGGTGATAAGGAAAAACAATACCATTAAAAGGCAAAAATATTTTCCATGATCTGCCGGTTTGAATTTCGTTGCAGAGGTAAAGATGTTTTTGCTCCTTCTCACGGTTCAAAATTAAAAATAATTTCGCAGGTAATCCATCTTTATTCACAAAGTCTGCCACGGCATTCTGCCATACTTATTTCTCCGCCTCTTTCGCTGTGACATTCCTGCCTGTTCAAAACCAAATTTGAATTCATTTACCGGCATTTATTGCATTCCTGTCAAAAATTAATATTACTTTTGGATTTGGCCGATAGAAACTGACCGTTGTTTGTCCAAAAGCATTTATGAACAAACCTGAAGAGAGAGAATCAGAACCGTTGTTTCAAAACGAAGTATTGAAGCAGGGTAAGTCATTGGATCAGGATAACCCTCAGCAGTACAGGGATCTCTTTGATCATGCGCCCTTTGGCTATCTTACCGTGGACCGGGCTGGCCGGATCATCCGCTTCAACGATGCCGCCTGTCATATCCTCGGATCGGGAGGTTCATTGACGGCAGGCCAGCCATTCCGACAGATCCTCGAGCCGGGAGATCGCCAGGAGTTTAACAATGCATTGGCAGAAGCATTCAATACAAACCGGAAAATCATCTGTGAATTTTCTTTGGAACGTCCCCGGCAGGGAATTTTTTTCCGCACGGAGGCCTTTGTTTTTCCTGGCGACGAGACTTGCAAGATCGCCGTCATTGATATTTCCGAGAAAAAAAACACCGAGGATGCCCTGAAGAAGAGCGAGGAGAAATACAGGATGCTCCTTGAGCTTGCGGTTGATGCCTTTTTCCAGGGCGACCTCCAGGGCAACTTAATCACGGTGAACGACAGGGCTGTCGAGCTGACCGGTTATTCAAGGGAGGAGTTGTTAACACTCAACATCCGTGACCTGTTTGTTCAGGAAACCCTTCACAATAAACCGCTGAGATATGATCTGCTGGTGGAGGGGGAAACCGTAAAAAACGAACGGGAGCTCATTTCCAAAAACGGCCGGAGGATCCTGGTCGAGATGACCTCCAAGCAGATGCCCGACGGGACCTATCAATCCTTTTTCAGGGACATTACGGAACGCAGGCTGAGTGAAGCGACTGTCATTGAATCGGAACGGAAATACCGGAACCTCCACATGAGCATGATGGACGGCTATGTCTTCACCGATATG
>JBAXFZ010000128.1:0-10101 GCA_037139685.1 Bacteroidota bacterium | reverse complement strand
ACGAAGTACCAAGGACGAAGTACCAAGGACGAAGTACCAAGGACGAAGTACCAAGTGCAAAGTTTGGGATTAGCAGGCCGTTGTTCGTCCTTCGAACTTTGTACCTCCCACTTTCGTTTGTACTTTGTACATAGTATTTCGCATTTAGAATGGGCGTTAGTGCGGTGAAAGTCACAATTATGAATTTTATGTCATTTAAATTCAATTACTTGGGAAATGTCAACGCACTAAAATTGAGAAGCGTCAGAACTCAGGAAGGATTAAACGCACGAAAACCCCGCATCGCGGCGATCTCTTCGCCTGATTCCGGGATCATATCACCCCCTGGTGGCAGGCTCCTGCTGCGAAAGGCAGTGGAAGGAGCCCAATCCCCAGATGATCTCCACAGAATCGATGCCAATGATGGACCGGTCGGGGAAGCACTCCTCGAGTATCCGCATGGCGCGGTCATCCTCTTTGCAACGGAAGTTGGGAACGATCACCGATTTGTTGGCGATATAGAAATTGGCGTAGGAGGCCGGCAGTCGCTGGCCGTCGTAGATTACCGGCTTGGGCATGGGAAGCTCGGCAATATTGAGCTGTTTGCCGTTTGAAAGCCTGAATGATTTAAGTTTCCTGAGGTTCTCAGCCAGTATCTTGTGGTTGCCGTCGGAGCGGTGAGACTCAACCACCGTGACCACGCTGTCGCTGCTGAAGAAGCGGGTAATGTCATCAATATGGCCGTTGGTATCATCGCCCTCGATGCCCTCGTCGAGCCACAGGATTTGTTCCACACCATAGAAACTCTTGAGGTATTCCTCGATCTCATGCTGAAACAGGTCAGGGTTACGGTTTTCATGGAGAAGGCATTGGGTGGTGGTCAGCAGGGTTCCCTTCCCGTTGAAATCGACTGCCCCTCCCTCCATGACAATTCCCGGGTAAAACACGGGCAGGCCAAGCTCCCTGGCAACAAGTCCCGGGATCTGTTCATCCAGGTCATGGTCGTACTTGTTTCCCCAGGCATTGTATCTCCAGCTGACAACCGCTTTCGCTTCTTCCGGGTCATTCCTGACTACAAATGCAGGACCGTGGTCGCGGCACCAGGCGTCGTTCGTCGGGTGAAGAAAGAATTTGAATTTTGAGGGATCAACCCCGATCTTCAGCAAATCATGGTTCACCTTTTCCTGCAGGGCCTCATCGCGAACATTAATACAAACCTCCTCTCCCTTCGACAACTCTTTGATGAACTGGTTGTAAAACGGGAATATCCTGTCGAGTGTGCCCGGCCACGAGTAAGAATCCTCATGAGGATAGCTAAGCCATGTTGCACGGTGTTCAGCCCATTCGGCAGGGAAACTGTAACCTAATTCTTTAGGGGTCGGATCCGGAAAATCAATCATAAGTGGATTTCTTGAAAGTAAAACCTGGTATTTTGCCATTATCCGGCGATAAACCGGTCAAATCAACTGTTTCGTCCCCAATGCCCTTCAACGCCCCCGGCGCGGCAAAAGAACGGGAGGTACGATATTTTCATTCTACAATCATTGGACTTCTCCAGGGTCAGGGATTTTCACAAGAACCTGTTCCCAGTTTATATATTCCTTTTTTCGCGGCTTGGAATGACCCCTCCTGAACATTCAAATTCCGCAAACAATTTATGCCGGTATATCAACGATTAATCAATTTTTTATTTGTTCCCGGTTTTTTGTGATTGCTCATCCATTTCGCTATTTACTCAGAATCACATTCATTATTTTCGGGTGTTCGTGATGGCACCGCAATTTCGCCACCTCGCTATTTATCAATATACCTCTGCAAAACCGGTTCATAGCTGTCGACCCTCCTGTCGCGCAGGAATGGCCAGTGAACACGGGTTTCGCCGATTTTTCCCAGGTCGAGCTCATGTATGTGAATTTCCTCGTTATCGTGGGATGCCTGGTACAGCAGATTCCCGAACGGGTCGGAGATAAAGGATCCTCCCCAGAAATTCATCTCGCCCTCGCAGCCTGTACGGTTTACCGACACCACATATACGCCGTTGGCAATTGAATGACTGCGCTGGATTGTCTGCCAGGCCTGGTATTGCTGCCGGTTCAGCTCATCAGGCTGCGAAAGTGCCCAGCCTATGGCCGTGGGGTAGAAGATAACCTGTGCCCCCATCAGGCTGGTGATGCGGGCAGCTTCGGGATACCACTGGTCCCAGCAGATCAGGGTGCCGATACAGCCATATTTTGTGTTGAAGACCTTGTACCCGCCATCACCGGGGGCAAAATAGAATTTCTCATAATATCCCGGGTCATCTGGAATATGGTGTTTGCGGTAGATGCCGAGAAGGGCCCCGCCGGCATCGAGAACGGCAACCGTGTTATGGTACACTCCTTCGGCCCGCTTTTCAAAAAGGGAGGCGATGATCACCACGTCAAGCTCCCTGGCCAGGTCGCTGAACAGGCTGGTAGCCTTGCCTGGGATTGGGTCGGCCAGGTTGAAATAATCGTGGTTCTCTTCCCAGCAAAAGTATGTGGTTGAGAAGAGCTCCTGCAGGCAGATGATCTGCGCTCCGCCACGGGCCGCCTCACGGATCTTCGTTACAGTCTTTTCGAGGTTTGCCTCCTTATCCGGGCTGCATTTCATCTGGATGATGCCGGCCCTGATCGCGGTTGAACTGATTGTCGGGGGTTGAATCACTTCTTTACTGGTTAAGATTCAGGAAATATTTTTTTGTAAAGACCTTGTCGTTGTGCAGAATTTCAAGCAGGTAAACACCCTGCTTCAGGTCGCCGTAGGGGATGATCCGCTGACCCTTGCACATGACGCCGCAATCTGCACCGAACAGCTGCTGGCCCGTCATGTTCACCAGCCTGATGCCGGAATGCTGTCCTTTCGGAAAATCGAAAAAGATCATCAGGCGTGAGGTTTCACGGTCGTTGTAAACCTGTATCCCCGCGGCAGGATCATCCTCCCTGAAACCTACCGTATAATCAAGAAAAAGGTTGTCGACATAAAGGATCGTTCCCGGGGTCATGACATCCTGGGCGGTTGACATGGCAATTATATTCATTGTGTCAGGTGCCACTGTGCTCTGGTAATCGATCCAGGCCGAGAAGGGGGTCCAGTCGGGAATCGTATCCTTGGTTGAGAAGCTGCCAAAGGCAATGGTATCCTTCACCGCGCCTGTTGTTTTGGTCAGGCCGATGCCGATGACGCAGCTGTCGCCGCCTTTGGGAGCAAACTTATAATAGCCCTTCAGGTGGGTCGGCAGGTCAACGCAGGGTACTCCGCCGCTGAGGGTATAGGTTCCCCCTGTGATATCAACGGTAAGAGTCCCGCAGGTCATAAAACCCGGGATATCCATCGGGGGCAGGGTAAGGTGCTTGGTTTCAAGTTTAGCTGAATAGCTCCCGGTTCCCTGGTGGTCGGTACTTTTGGTCACCACCGAGATCCCGAAAAAGGGGATCGACATCAGCTCCTGGTTGGGGGTGTCCCACCCGACAGGGTCGGAGTAGTTGCCCGAGGTTGTCCAGCTTTCAAAACCGGGGTTGGGGATGACTGTCTGGGCCATTAAAAATGAGATCCCTGACAGGATTAAGAAAAGCGGGAGGAGGATTATTTTTTTCATTTTGAAGGTTAAATTAAGGCTGTCATTGGTTGAGAGATGTAAAATTAAGACATTTCGGCATATCTTTGAAAAAAATATCCCGATGAAATCCCGCATCCCCTTGCTGAATCAACTGATGCTGTTGTTTTTGCTGATTTTGACACCGGGAATATCAACTTCACGTCAACCCCGTTTCATCTCCCCGGCAACACCTTTTGGGGAGCCATCCGTCGCGATGGCGGGTTGTGAGTCAAACAGGGTGAATTGCGGAACGGTCAGTCCGTTGTCAACCGACAGCTGCAAGGTCAAACTCGACAAGAAAACCGAGAAGATCTACCAGGAGGGCATTGATTATTTCAAACAAAAAAACTACAACCTCGCCGGGCAGCAGATGCGAAGGGTCGTCAGCGCTGAACCTATGTGCGTCGACGGCTGGTTCGTACTGGGGATGATCAACGTTAAGAACAGCAACAACAACCTGAAGGAGGCCGTAAAGGATTTCGCCAGGGTGATTGAACTTTGTCCTAACTACGATGTGTACGCCTATTATTACCTTGGTGAGATCTATTACGGACAGGAGAATTTCGAACTGGCTGTCAAAAACCTGGAGATCTTCCTGAAGGATGTTGAGAAGATCAGGAAGGATGAGGATTATAACCGGGCCATCGAATTGCAGAAATATTCAAGGTTTTATGTTGAAATGACCCGGAACCCGGTGCCGTTTGCCCCACGTGTTGTTGAAGGCATTTCGACCCCGGAGAACGAATATCTCCCGATACTTTCCCCCGATAACCAGATGGCGTTGTTTACCCGTGAACGAAAAATAGACCCCGACCGCAACAGCCTTGTACAGGAGCCCCGCATGCAGGAAAAGTTCATGTTCAGCATGCGCCAGCCCGACGGGAAATTTGCGGAAGGAGAAGAGATGCCTGAGCCTTTCAATATTTACAACAATGAAGGCGGGGCGACCCTTACAGCCGACAACAATACGCTGTACTACACCGTATGCAAATACGACAATGTCAAAAAATATCTCAACTGTGACATCTATTTTTCAGAAAATATCGGCGGTTCATGGACCCCTATCAGGAGTGCAAGCAATAAGATCAACCTGCCGGGGTCATGGGAGTCGCAGCCAACAATATCGGCCGACGGGAACACCCTCTATTTTGTAAGCGACCGCACAGGCGGTTACGGGGGATACGACATCTACCGATCCATAAAAGGTGAATCGGGAGAATGGGGCACCCCCATCAACCTGGGTCCAGCCATCAATTCAAAAGGGAACGAGAAATCTCCCTTTATCCATCCTGACGGGAAGACGCTCTATTTTTCGTCCGACGGATGGCCCGGGCTTGGCGGGTATGATATTTTCTATTCCAAAATGAATGACCACGGGACCTGGTCAAAGCCGAAAAACATCGGTTATCCAATCAATTCACCCGAGGACGAGGTCGGTTTTTTTGTGAGCACCGACGGGACCCAGGGATTTTTCGCATCGAACAAATACAAGGGTAAGGGAGGATGGGATCTCTATTCCTTCGACCTTTACGATGCGGCCAGACCGGAGAAGGTCCTGTTTATTAAGGGCAATGTCAAATCGGAGTCGTCCTCCGAACCGATGAATGCGCGCATCGAACTGAAGAACATTGACACAAAGGCGATCTCACAGATACCGCTGGATTCCGTCACCGGGAACTATGTTGCAGTTGCCCCTTTCAACAGCGATTACATCATGACCGTTAAAAAGGCCGACCATGTTTATGAATCCAAATACATTTCGCTGATTGATACAATTTTCAAGGTACCGGCAAAGATCGACATCGAGATGAAGCCGATCGAGCTGAATAAATCTTACCGCATCAACGACATCTACTTTCCATTCAACTCATATGATCTCTCTGCCGAATCAAAGGTCGTCCTTGACCAGCTGATGGATTTCCTCACCGAAAACAAAACAATCTACATCCAGATCCAGGGCCATACCGACAACATAGGGAATGATGCAAGCAACCTGAAGCTGTCTGAAAATCGTGCCAGGTCGGTCTACGACTATTTAATCGAGAAGGGAATCGTTGAAACCCGGCTGACCTACAAGGGGTTCGGAAAATCTCTCGCCGTAGCCGGCAATGATACGGAGGAGGGACGTGCCAAAAACCGCAGGACCGTCTTTGTGATCACGCACAAGTAAGGAAAACCGTGAAGCGTGACACGTGACCCGTGACGTTTACATCTCTCTAAGGAGGTTTGCCATCTCAATGGCTGCGAGGGCGGCATCAAAGCCTTTGTTCCCGCTCTTGGTACCGGCACGTTCAATTGCCTGTTCCAGGTTTTCGGTTGTCAGGACCCCGAAAATAACAGGCATTCCCGTTTCGAGTCCCACCTGCGCAACCCCTTTGGAAACTTCTGATGCAACATAATCGAAATGGGGTGTGGCTCCGCGGATCACTGCGCCAAGGCAGATGACCGCATCGTATTTTTTACCTGCGGCCATTCTCTTGGCCAGCAACGGGATCTCGAACGCCCCGGGAGACCAGGCGACTTCAATATTGTCTTCATCAGCACCATGGCGCCTGAGTCCGTCAATGCATCCGGCAAGAAGCTTCCCGCTTATAAATTCATTGAACCGGGCAATCACAATCCCGAATTTCAGTCCCTTTGCATCAAGTTTTCCTTCGAATGTTTTCATATCCAAAATGTTAAATTCACAATGATCCCATTAAGTCAATAATTGTCTATTCCTTCGGCGCCTCGTCTGCAAAAGTAAGCAAATGGCCCAGCTTTTCCTTTTTTGTCTTCATATAGCGGATATTCTTCGCGTTGCAGGTTGTTTGTATGGGGATGCGCTCGATTAGTTCAAGCCCGAATCCCTCTAATCCTGAAATTTTCTGGGGATTGTTTGTAAGCAGTTTCAGTTTTGTTATCCCCAGGTCAACAAGAATTTCAGCGCCTGTGCCATAGTCCCTCAGGTCGGCATCGAATCCCAGGGCGTTGTTGGCTTCAACTGTATCCATCCCCTTATCCTGGAGCGAGTAGGCCCTCATTTTATTGTTCAGCCCGATGCCACGACCCTCCTGCCGCATATAAAGCAAAACGCCGCGGCCTTCGGCGGCAATCTTCTTCATGGCGAAGTCAAGCTGGTCGCCGCAGTCGCAACGCAGCGACCCGAAAACATCGCCGGTAAGGCACTCGGAATGAACGCGCACCAACACGGGCTCGCCGTCGGCAATATCTCCCTTAACAAGGGCAAGATGATTCTCCTTGGTGATTTTGCTGACATAGCTATAGGCTTTGAATTCGCCGTATTTCGTCGGCATGTCGACCACCGCGGCCCGTTCAACGAGGGTCTCCGATTTACGGCGGTAGTCAATCAGGGAAACAATTGTAATGATCTTGAGGTTATGCTTTTTCACATAATCCATCAGTTCAGGCACGCGGGCCATGGAGCCGTCTTCGTTCATGATCTCGCAGATCACCCCGGCCGGGTAGAGACCCGCCATTTTAGCCAGGTCGACCGATGCCTCGGTATGGCCTGCCCTGACCAGCACGCCGCCATCCTTGTATTCGATCGGGAAGATGTGTCCCGGCCGTGTAAAATCCCTGGCCTTGGTCTGGTTGTCGATAACCCGCATAACGGTCAGGGCACGCTCCTGGGCCGAAATCCCGGTTGAACATTCGATGGCATCGATCGACACGGTGAAGGCTGTCCGCCGGGGGTCGGTGTTCTTGACAACCATCCGCTCGATGTTCAGCTCCTCAAGCCTTTCACGGATGATCGGCATGCAAACCAATCCTCCCCCGTGTTTAGCCATGAAATTAATGACAGAGGGCGTTACCATTTCTGCTGCGACTACCAGGTCTCCTTCATTCTCGCGGTCTTCATCGTCGACGACGACTATCATTTTACCATTCCGGATGTCTTCCAGCGCCTCTTCAATTGTGTTGAATTTATATTCGGTCATAAGAAATTATTTTTTGCAAGGAAGTCCATGTCGATTTTTGATCCCTGGTCTCCGGAGGATGTTAGTTTTTCTATGTATTTAGCGATCATGTCGCACTCGATGTTGAGTAAATCACCGGCTTTTTTATCCGGCAGCGTGGTAACCTCCTGCGTATGCGGGATCACAGAAACGGTGAACGATTGGCGGTCAACGGCGGCAACCGTCAGGCTGATCCCGTCGATGGCCACTGATCCCTTTTCAACGATATACCTGAGGAGTTTCCCTTCAACATGGATACTGAACCATACTGCATTATCTTCTACCCAGCGGCGGCCGATTTTACCTGTATCATCGATATGGCCGCTCACCAGGTGTCCGCCAAGCCTGTCCATCAGCCTCAACGCGCGTTCCAGGTTAACCCTGCTGCCGGCTTTCAGCGAACCGAAATTGGTACGGCGCATCGTTTCAGGCATCACGTCGATTGTAAAATAACCGGCACCAAATGAAGTTACCGTAAGGCAAACACCATTGGTATTTATGCTGTCGCCAACCTTCACCCCCTCGAGCACGGTTTTCGCCCCGATGGTTACCCTGGATGATCCCGCACCGTGCTGAACAGCCTTTACGATACCGATTTCTTCAACTATTCCTGTAAACATAGGGCAAATAAAAGTCAAAATTCAAAATGCAAAGTGCAAAATGCAAAAAGAATGGTCAAATTAAAAAATGAAAAATAAAAATATCAATTGTCGTCATAAATTCTGAATAATCACAATCAAACAGGTTAAATCAATACGTTTCCATCTGATTGTGAATGACCTCTCACCAACCCTCTCCTTGATTGGGAGGAACTTCGTCCGGCTTGAAAATGAACTCTCCCCGGCCCTCCCCTTGAAGGGGAGGGAGACCCTTTACCAGCCTGTTAAGCATGAAATTCTTCATTTTCTTTTCCACACCTGAATAAGTTCCTCTCAAATTAAGCCCTGCTTAGCCGAGCCATGATTTCGCAATTGAAAAACATCCGACATTGCGGCATCCTCAACTTCCAGCGCTACCCGCCCTGTCAATATCGTCACCATTGTCTGCATTACCTTTATTGCCTTCATTACCTTCATTGCCTCATTGTTTGCATTGTTTGCATTGCCTTCATTGCCTGCATTCCCCATTCAAAGCCACCCCTCCACCATAATATCCCCTCCCACCTTCGAGGTCCTCATATTTTTCAGGGTGATGGCATTCTCCATCTTTTCGATCCCGGCTCCGCCTACGGGTGTGGGGGCGCCGGCTCCTCCCAGTATTTTCGGTGCGATAAAGGTGATGATCTTGTCAACGATCCCCTCCTGCAGGGCCGAAAAGGCAAGCGTGCTGCCCCCCTCGATCATCAGGCTGTCGATATCCATCGCGCCGAGTGATTGCATCAGGAAACCAAGGTCGACTTTGCCATTTTTAACCGGGCAGATGATTACCTGGGCGCCCATCCGTTCAATCTCCTTCATCTTCTGCTTGCCGGCAAGACCGGTTGTGGCCATGATAGCAAGCTGAGGGTCGTTGGTAAGAATTTTAGATTCAAGGGGAATCCTGCCGTAGGTGTCGGCAATGATCTTCAACGGATTTTTCCAGTTGCCTTTAAGCCGTATGTTCAGCAAAGGATCATCAAAAAGCACCGTATCAACGCCGATCATCACGGCACCCATGGCCTGGCGCATCAGGTGAACCATCTTCCTGGAATCCTCACCCGTGATCCACCGGGAGGCATTTGTCACAGTGGCAATTTTCCCGTCGAGGGTCATGGCCGACTTCAGCACCACGAAGGGCAACCTGGTTTTTATAAATTTGATGAAAACCTCGTTCATTTCAGTCACCTGGTCTTCCAGCAGTCCTGTTTCAACGGTGATCCCGTGTGCCCTCAGGTACGCGGTTCCCTTCCCGCTGACAAGGGGGTTTGGATCGGTCATCCCGACAACCACCCGTGAAAATTGCTTTTCCGCAACCAGGAAGGCACATGGCGGGGTTTTCCCTTCGTGTGCGCAAGGTTCCAGGGTAACATAAAGGGTAGTCCCGGCAACTGGTTCGCTGGCAGAGAGGATTGCATTGACTTCTGCATGCGCCCCCCCGAAATATTCATGAAACCCCTCCCCTATGACACGGTCATCTTTCACAATCACGGCGCCCACCACCGGGTTGGGATTAACCCACCCGGCACCCCGTTTTGCAAGGATGATAGCGCGTTTCATGTATTTCCGGTCAGCGTTCATTTTTATTTTTCATTCAATTTTCCATCCATAGTAAAAACTCCTCATGAATCGCCCCTTGCACTGTCATCAATATCTGCATTGTTGCATTATTTGCATTGCCTGCATTGTTTGCATTACAAAAAAAGCCCCGTCACTCAAAGGCAACAGGGCTCAATCCTATTTAACGTGATAAATGGTCAGATTAAATACGATTCTTCTTCCATCCAGACTTTACTGTCGGTGCCGTAGTTTCAACGGCTCATTCCTTTGATCAACAAACTTAAGACTGTCTCAAAAAGGAGTCGCGGACTTTACCGCCGGTCGGGAATTTCACCCTGCCCTGAAGAACCAA
>JBAXFZ010000127.1:0-10104 GCA_037139685.1 Bacteroidota bacterium | reverse complement strand
AGGATGCGCATCATGGTTTCCCTGTCGATGTTTTTGAATTCCTTGAATTCGGAAAAGGTTTCGACTAAATTCAGATGTTCCATTGTTTGATAATTCTACTTTTTAAATGAGATTACTTCTTTTGCTGATTTTATTTCGTCAAATTTGATAAATGTAACGATTTTTTCCTGTTCTTTCCTGGTCTTTTTCTCAGGTTGCAGTTCAATCTCAACGGCTTCGTCATCGGCATTTAACACGATCCCTGTGATTTTTTCACCCTTTTTCGTGATCAGCTCCAGTTCGTTGCCGATATTTTTCTTGTATTGCCGGGGAAGTTTTAAGGGACGGTCGGCGCCGGCTGATGAAACGGTCAGGTCAAAATCTTCGGATTCCCGGTCAAGGTTTTCCTCCAGGAAATGGCTCAGTTCCCGGCAAACATCAATATTTACACGGTGGTCGCCGTCGATGAAGACGGAGATCTGGTTACCGGTCCTGATTTTAAGGTCAACCAGGAAAAATTCACTCCCCTTGAAGTGATCCTCTATCAGCTTTTTAATCGGTTTTTCAGTGATCATGGGTTATCAATAAAAGAGGGGACGATTTGTCCCCCCGCATTTGCTTACCTGAATCGGCTGCAAAGATAGATAATATATTGATATAAAAAGCAAAAAAAATATTGAAGCCGTATGCAGGGGCTGCGAACCCGTATGCATTACAATTAACGGTCAGCGATTTTTATTTTTATTCCGTAAAATCCGCTTCGGCGGGCGGAATGGGGGCAAACAGCGGGTATGCAGGGTTGCCTGATGCCCCGGGTTGTTCAAAATCGGCTGCTGCCGGGGTTGATGGAGCCAGGGCGGAAATATCAACCGGGCTTGCATCAGGGATATCCTCAAACTCGGCTTCGGCCGGGGTGACGGGTGCCAGTTTTGAAACAGCCACCTCAAAGCCGGGGGCTGCCTCTGTGCCATCGTTGTCGGCAAAGAGCAATGGAGTTTCCTGCGGCGCGTTCTGGATGGTTTTGCTGAACTCAGTGGTTATTGGTTTCCCATTACAGTGGCCGGAACCATTTGCATAATGGATGGCCGGAGCCATTCCCATAAGGAGTATCAGTATTTTAATTGTTGTTTTCATAATCATGTTTTTGTATTTCACCCATAGGACGGGGAGTGCCGCCAGGTGTTACATGAGTATGGATGAAAGGGGGTTAAGAGTCGTTGAACAGGGGAGAAAATCCGACGAAAAAAATACCGGCAATGGCTGGGCAAAACCGGTATTTAGCGGGATAGTGTATTTTGTTGCAGTTATTCTATCACGACGGGCTTCTCGGAAAAAGAGTGACGGTTTGCAAGCCAGTAGATGATCGGAAAAATAAGGAGGATGAGGATAGTAGCAGTTATAAGGCCTCCGATTATGACGATGGCCAGAGGTTTCTGGCTTTCACTGCCGATCCCGGTCGACATGGCGGCCGGAAGAAGCCCTATGGAGGCCATTAAGGCTGTCATGATCACGGGTCTTATACGGGATTCAACGCCGTTTTTAATCGACTCTGCCAGCGTCATTTTCTGCATCATGTTGGAATTGAATTCGGATATCAGGATCACGCCGTTCTGAACACAGATGCCGAACAGGGCGATGAAGCCGACCCCGGCCGAAATTCCGAAGTTCATACCGGTAATATGCAGGGCCAGGATACCGCCTACAAGGGCAAAAGGAACATTGACCAGCACCAGCCCGGCATCCCTGGCATTCCCGAAGGTGATAAATAGCAGGATGAAAATGATAATGATGCTGACCGGCACCACCTGGTTCAGTCTTTTTGTAGCGCGGACCTGGTTCTCAAATTCGCCTGTCCACTGGTACGAATAACCCTGCGGCAGCCTGACGCCGGCACCGACATTTTTCTGGGCGGCTGCTATCGTACTCCCAAGATCCCGGTCGCGAACGGTGAATTTGACGCCGATGAACCTCATATTGTTGTCGCGGTAGATAAAGGCCGGACCTGTCATGGTTTTGATGACGGCAATGTTGCTCAGGGCAATCCGTGAACCTGAAACGGTCGGGACCAGGATACGCCGGATCTCATCTTCCGACCTCCTGTATTCGTATGGATAGCGGATGCGGATATCAAATTTGCGTTCACCATCGTACATAACGCTTGCGGTTTTGCCCCCGATAGCCATTTCGATCACTGCCTGCGCATCGGAGGTTGTGACCCCGTACAGGGCCATCCTTGGCTCATCAAGCAGGATCTGGATTTCGGGCTGCCCGATGTTCCTTATTATCCCTGCATCCTTAATCCCTTCGACAGGCTGGATTTGTTTCAGCACCTCATTTGCATATTTATCCAGGGTCTTCAGGTCAGGTCCGAAGATCTTCACCACATTGTTCGCATTGATGCCGGCTACCGCTTCCTGTACATTGTCGATGATAGGCTGAGAATAGTTGAAATTTATCCCCTGGAAATTCTTCAGGCTTTTATCCATCTCCTCTACAAGTTCATCATAACTTAGTTTCCGTTTCCACTCTTTTTTGTTCCTCAGGTTAACCTGCATCTGCACATAATAAAAGCCGCTGGGATCCGTACCGTCGTTCGAACGGCCGGTTTGTGACAGAACCCCGTTCACTTCGGGAAATTCCTGCAATTTCTTCCGTATCACATTTCCCATCCGAACGGTTTCGCTAAGCGACATGCTCATGGGCATTTTGGCCTCAACCCATAGCGCTCCTTCATTAAGCTGCGGAAGAAATTCAGTGCCCAGCCACCTGGTACTGTAAAGGGTCAGCAACAGGAAGAGGAAAGCGACCGACAGACTTGTCTTTTTATGGCTGAAGGTCCAGAGAAACGCCAGCCTTACATATTTGTTTACAAACCCGGTGAAGTAGTTCTTCCGCTCCCTGACATTCTTCGTGAGAAGAACAGAGCTTAAAACCGGGACCAGTGTTAGGGTGAAAACAAGGGCACCCAGGAGGGCAAATCCAAGAGTGTAGGCCAGGGGGGCGAACATCTTTCCCTCCACCTTTTCAAATGAAAAAATCGGGATCAGGGCCGTGATAATGATCAGTTTGGAGAAGAATACAGCCTTGCCGGTTTTAGAGGCGGTTTGCTTGATAAGTCCCAGTTTGCTGAGTTTATTGAAGCGTTCCATTCCGAAACTCTTCGCCTTGTGGTCGAGCGCGACAAACAGTCCCTCAACCATTACTACTGCACCATCAATGATGATTCCAAAGTCAACCGCTCCCAGCGAAAGCAGGTTGGCGCTCATTCCCTGCAGGCGCAGGCAAAGAAATGCAAACAACAGCGACAGCGGAATGATCACCGAGACAATGACCGTTGTTCTCCAGTCGGCCATAAACAGGAATACCACAACCGTAACAAAGATGATCCCCTCAAGAAGGTTATGCATCACGGTTTCGGTGCAATATTCAACCAGGTTGTCGCGATCGTAGAAGGTGTCAATGTGGACATCCTTCGGGAGAATCCCGTTATTCAGCTCATCAATTTTCGACCTGATCCCCTTTAAAACTTCGCTGGGGTTCTCTCCCTTGCGCATTACAACAATACCTTCAATGATATCGTCGTTGGCATTGTACCCCGCCTGCCCGACACGCGGGAGGTCCGATTCAACCACGCTGGCTACATTTTTTACAAGGATCGGGACACCCTTGATATCCTCCACGATGATATTTTCAATATCCGGAATGTTGTTCAGCAGCCCCATTCCCCTGACCACGTATGCCTGGCCGTTTTTTTCAATGACATCGCCGCCTACATTGATGTTGCTTTTCGATACAGCCTGGTAAACTTCCAGCGGTGTAATGTCATATTTTGAAAGCAGGACAGGATTGATCTGGATTTCGTAAATTTTATCACGGCCTCCAAAGGTGGTAATGTCGGCCACCCCTGAAATGGAACGGAGTTGCCTGTCGATAACCCATTTCTGTATCGTTAGCAGGTCACGGGAATTGAGTTTGCTGCTCCTGAGTACATAACGGAATATTTCCCCGGTTGGCCCGTAAGGGGGCTGGACATCCGGTTCCACCCCCTCCGGGAAATCAATTCCGCGCAGCTGGTTGTTAACCTGCTGCCTGGCAAAGAAATCCTCCACCCGGTCTTCAAAAATGATCTTTACGACCGATAACCCGAACATGTTGATTGACCTGACACTTGTTTTGCTCTGGACTGAACTCATGGCAACTTCGATGGGGATGGAGACAAAACGCTCCACCTCCTCGGCGCTGCGCCCCTGCCATTGTGTGACGATGATGATCTGTGTGTTTGTGACGTCGGGAAAGGCTTCGATCGGGGTTTTTAGAAAACTTATCACCCCGGCAACCATTAAAATGCCAACCCAGAAAAAGGTGAAGAACTTATTCTTTAGCGAAAATGCGACGATGTTGCGGATGAAGCGATTCATGAATTAATCGTTAAGTTCATCATAAATATATAACTGATTTTTCGAAATGATCCGGTCCCCCTCCTTTAACCCTGCCGAGATGTAGGTGTGATCGTCGGTTGATCTGTAAATCGTAATTTCCCTGGTTTCCACATGACTCCTGTCGTGAAAAACCAAAACGAAATTTTTATTTTTATCAAAGATTACCGATGATGATTTGACAGTCGGGAAATACTGTTCTTCATTGTAATACAGCGTAACGGTTGCAACCATTTCAGGTTTCAGGATTAAGCCAGGGTTTGGCAGGCGGATACGGATCCTGAGGGTCTTGGTTTCAGGGTCAAGGATGTTGAAGATCTTGTCAACCTTCCCTTTGAAAAGTTTATCCGGATAGCTCAGTGTGCGGATCTCGGCCTCCATTCCCTCCGAGATCCGGGAAATGTCGCTTTCATAAACATTGGCCACCACCCATACTTCATCGATCTGTGCGATGGTGAATATGTTCTGGGCATTGTCGCTCCTTAGCAACATGTCGTGACTGATCTTCTTATCGGTCACAAAGCCCGTTATCGGCGCAGTTACCAGGTATTCCGACTTTTTGCCGGTATTGTATATCTTAAACAACTCCTCCGTCCTGGTAAGGTTGGCCTCCATTTTCTCCAGCTCTTTCCGGGCTGATAAAAGATCCCGCTCGGATGAGAGTTTTGAACTGTAGAGATCCTTCTGCACCTCAAGGTTCTTCCGGGCCTGGGCCAGGTCGCCCTGTGCCTCAGTAAGCTGGCGTTCCATATCTGCAACTTCACCACTGTGAATGACGGCAAGAACATCACCCTTTTTAACATAATCGCCGCTTTCAACATTTACAGAGGTTACATTGCCGCCAACCAGCGGAAAAATTTCGACATATTTATCCTCCTC
This sequence comes from Bacteroidota bacterium, assembly GCA_037139685.1. Lineage (GTDB taxonomy): Bacteria > Bacteroidota > Bacteroidia > Bacteroidales > FEN-979 > CAIVAT01. The sequence goes on along the minus strand of JBAXFZ010000127.1, from coordinate 4,810 downwards.
TGCCGTTATTTTTGCATTCAGCGTTATAGTTCCCTGCACCCGCTCACGCATAACGGTATCGATAACGATCCGTTTCATCATTGTATCCGTCACCGCGAATGGAGCTTCCGCAGAACCCTTTTTTCCCGGTTCAGTGCTGCATCCTGCTACAAGCGATAGCAGGGGGCAAATTAATATGCAATATTTTAAGCGCATGATTCTTCGGTTATTTAAATAATTCAATCCCTGTAACATAATTCAATTCTTCAAAAGCGATTACCCGGTTCGTGCTGATCTGGTAAAAATCGATAATGGATTGCGAGAAGGCCTCAAACAGGTCGGTAAATTCAAGGAGTGAGATGTTTTTCCTCCTGTAGTTTTCGAGTATTCCACTGTTTAATTCGGTAACCTGGACAACAAGGGAGGTGTCAATTTTACCATATTCCATATCAAGCTCATTCAATTTATCGAATGCTGCCATGACTTCAGCCTCAACCCCTATTTTTGCCTGTTCATGATTGACCCTGTATTCATTCAGCTGGGCCGATGCCATCCTGATGTTGCCCTTATTCCTGTTCATGACGGGCAATGGCAGCCCGATGGTCAGCCCGGTATAGTTCCTGACATAGTTGCCATTCTGGCTGTAATCGACTCCAATATTCAAATCCGGGACCGCTGTTCTTTTCTGCAGCGAAAGGTTAAGTTCCCCCTGTCTGACCATGCTTTCGTTTATCTTAAGATCAGGCCTGTTCTCGAATGCAAGGGCAACGAGCCGCGAAACCTTCAGTCCCTGGCTCTGGTACTTCATGATCTCCCTTATTTCGGGAATAGGCATGACAAACCGTGATTCGGAGAGGATGACCCGCAGGGTTTTTTCGTTTTCACTGATTGCATTGACAATCCCCGTTTTATCGTTGCTTAATTGCAGATAGGATGCCTCAAGCCTTGAATAATCCTTCATCGAAATATTTCCCTTTTGATACTGACCCTTATAACCCCTCAGCGTTTCATTAAGCAGTCCAAGCTGGCTGTCGATGATTGAGAGCGCCTTCGACAGGTAGTAAACACTGAAGAAACTCTGGTGCAGCTGGTATTTCAATGACCGGGCCAGGTCAAAATATTGAAGATCGGTCATTTTAGCCGCTTCCAGTGCTAACCGGTAACCTGTAATCCGCTGTCCTGCTATCTGGAAGAGCTGTGTCAGTGCAAAAGACTTGTTCCCTTCAGGATAGCTAACATCAAAAAACTTATGTGATTCGGGGTTCTCCAGGCTGAGTTCCGCCGAAAAATAGGGATTCTGAAACAACTTTGCCTGGATGGCCTGGGCATTGGCTGCATCAACCTGGTACCGTGCGGCAACCAGGGAGAGGTTCCTGTTCAGCAGGAGAGAATCTGCCCTGAAAAGCGAAATTTTCAACGTATCCTGCTGTGAGAAGACAGGGAAAAACCACAAACCAAAAATCACGAAAAGGAGTATTTTTTTTTCTTTCATATCTGACAGGGGCAAAACTGACATATAACCAAACCGGGCCTTTTTTATTACCTAAAACAGCCTGAATTAACAAATAATTAACACTTTTTGTGACCACCCGGGAATGCGTTCGGATTTAACAGGTGTCACCGCCAAACAGACTATCGTTGTGAATGTTATAACAATAACCGGGAGGAATTTATTTGAAAATATTTTTTATTTTTTTCATACTTTACTAATTTTCGTCACGTTTGAGAACAAATCTTTAAAATCATGAAAAAATGAAGAGAGTGATTGTTCCGATGCTGTTACTTGCAACAGCGATTATTTCCTGCTCCAAGCATGATTCAGGAGCTGAACAGACCATCAGTGTGGCAGACCTTCCTAAATCGGTCATCAGCTATGTTGACAACAATTATCCTGCAGAATCCATTTACAAGGCGGTCAAGGTTCACGGCAGGGAGGTTACCTATTCGATAACACTCACCAGTGATGAACAAGTCTATTTTGATAAAAACGGCGGTTTTGCAGGTGAGGGAATGACCTTCCTTCACAAAGGGGAACATCATCACGGGAAGGGGCATCACCACCATGGTGTTCCATCCGATTCCTTATCTACGGTGGTGAAGAACTACATAGCGACCAATTATGCCGGGTATACCTTTCGTCATGCGGAAACAGATTCGATCTGCTCAAACGGTTTGGTAACCCAGGTGGTATTGTTCAAACCGGGCAGTACTCCCATAAAACTCTATTTCAGCAGCACCGGCAGTTTCCTGATGCAGGGAACCCGCGTACCCAGCTCCGATCTGCCGCAGGCCGTTAAAACAACAATTGCTTCAAACTTCACGGGGTATAGCCTCACCGAAAAGTCAGAGAAATATATCCTGGCTGATAATTTTACTGTTGAATATTTTGTCTTCCTCGTCCAGGGTGAAATCAGAAAGCATCTGATTATTAAGGAAGACGGCACGGTAGTTTGCATTCAATGACCGGTCCTGCTGCTGATTGAACCGGCGATTCTTCCTGAAGGGGCAAGGTCGCCGGTTATTTTTTATCCGGAAAGAGACCCGTTATTCGGTGATTCTGAATTCTGTTTCAGTTACATTACCTGCATTATCCCTGGCACTGACGCGGATGGTTGTCCCGGTATGGACCAGGTCGGGATGAAAGACAACATATTGATATTGATCCCAGGGATGGTGTCTCTGGGCCTCCCCGCTCTCGGCCAGAGAACCGTCAGCCAAAACAATGCTGACCGTAACCCTGGGAGGAAGGAAAATATCTTCGGCAGTGACGATGATCGTACCATGGGTGCTGCCGGGGAGATCTCCAAATTCGGCGCCCTGGATATCAGGGGGGTGCATGTAATCCATGATTGCCAGCTGGTATACACCTATGTGTTTTTTCTTCTTTTTTTTCCATCGTACAACAACAGCGGAATAAAGGGCAGACCTCTTTTCATCGGCAACCACCTCTCTTCCATACTCCTTGGCGCATTGAAAGCGATGAAGGTGCCTGATCTGTTTTTCCGACTGCACCTTTGCAGGTTTACCAATATGGGGTTTTCCGGCCTCTTTTGCCCGGACTGAAGGGATTTCATGAAATTCCTGGTCCGGCGGCGGGATAATTGTCTTTTTAACAGGCAAAAACATGATAAAGACTGTTTTAGGGATTAACAGGGCTGATCTGTAAAAGTAATACTTAAATCTGTTTTATTTTTGAATTTCATCCCCGGGTTTGACAAAAAGGAAGATAATTGCCAACATGATGCTTCCTGCCGAATTAAATCATCTTCCCGGCATAAACATAGGACCAGGGAACCCGGAAATTAAAATTGCTCGGAAAAACCAGGTTATGCCTGTAAAAAACAATCCGGGAAAAGTAGAATTTTCATTGGTATTTGTTGTTTGTTTATATTTGGCGGCCTATTCTTGTCACCATTCTTGCTCATTTTCCTTCTATGAAGCATTTTGACACTCGCAGGTTGCCAGTGTTATTGACAGCGGGTTTGTTTTATCTGCTTTCTCTCGCGGCTTTCTTATGGATTGCGGTTTATAATCGCTATCCGGTTGTTTACCCCGACACCGGTGCATATATCCATGCCGGCTGTTCAGGAACAGTGCCGGTTGACCGCCCTGTTATATACGGATTGTTCGTCAGGCACATCAGTATGCTCCGCAGTTTGTGGTTTGTTGCAGTTGTACAGGGCCTCACTGCGGTTTTCCTGGTTGTTCAGACCATGAAACTTGCCCGGGTCGAAAACAAGCCGTTCACCCTGTTTGTCACCTGCCTGCTGGTATCTGTTTGTACAACCTGCGGGTATTATATCGGGCAGATAATGCCGGATATTTTCAGCGCCTTTATGTGGTGGTCGCTCGGATTGATCCTCCTGTCCGAAAAAAGGCCGGTGCCGGCATCCATCCTCCTTTATATTATTCTCATCTTTTCCTCCATCACCCATTTCTCAAATTTGCTTGGCTTGATCCTCTTTTCTGCAGGTGCATTGCTGGTTTTTTTAATTTCGGGGAATGTGAAACATGCAAAAAAACTATGGATCATTCCGGTCATCTCCCTGCTTGCGGTCTTTGCCGTCAATTTTATTGCTGAAAAGAAGATATTTGTATCGAAGTGCCCCAATGTGTTTTTCACGGCTAAACTTTGCAGTACCGGCATCTTAAAAACTTATTTATCCGGAACCTGCCCTCAGGAAAACTACAAAATTTGCAGTTATCGTGACGCATTACCCAATACCCTTGAGGGATTTCTGTGGGGACCCGAAAGTATCATTGAAAAAGCCAGGACTGCCGATCACCTGGACTATGATAATGAATGCATATCGCTTGAAGGAGAGTGCCGGAAAATAAATATTGCGGCATTATCAGACCGGCATAACCTCCGGACCTTTATTAAAACCTGGCTGAGTGCCATCCTGATCCAGTCATACAATTTTGATGCCGACATCCTGCCTCCCTTAACGGAGGGGTCGGGATTTGATGCGATGATGAAGTGGCACTATAAAGACGAGTTTAAGGCCCACCGGAATTCCCGTCAATCGCAGGGAACCATGAATTTCTCCGTCATGAACCGGGTTCAGCAGGTTGTAATGATAGTAACGATACTCTATTTTCTGACCCGGTTGGTTGTCATCCTTAAAACCAGGAGCCGTTTTCCAGATATTATGCTGTTAACAGGGATCATCTTCATTGGATTCGTTGTCAATATATTTATCTGCGAATTTTTCAGCAACCCGGTAGGCCGCTACAGCGGTAGGATCATCTGGTTGTTCCCGGTGCTGGCGTTTAGGATCAGGAACAAAAGTTGTGGAGCCGGGATAAATGGAAGACCTTTGCAGGAAAA
>JBAXFZ010000126.1:0-10108 GCA_037139685.1 Bacteroidota bacterium | reverse complement strand
GGAAATCGCCTAATTTCCTCTTCGTCTGCGCCTCCGCCAACTACATCGCCGCCCGGCTGCGCGGGCATTACCCGATCCTCTATTCGGGGAAGAATGGCCGCTGCGCCCATGAAATGATTGTCGACTGTAATGCCATCAGCCGCCAGACCGGGATTGGAGCCATCGATATCGCCAAGCGGCTTATGGATTATGGTTTCCATGCCCCTACGGTTGCATTTCCGGTTCACGGCACCCTGATGGTCGAACCTACCGAAAGCGAACCATATTCTGAGCTCAACCGCTTTATTGAGGCCATGGTCATGATCAAGGATGAAATAGAGGAGATTGCTTCAGGAAAGGCCGACAAGGCGGTGAATGTGATCATGAAGGCGCCGCATACGGCCCAGATGGTTTCAGCCGATGAGTGGACTCTCCCCTATTCGCGTCAGAAGGCCGCATTCCCGGTTGAAACGCTCAGGGAAGACAAATACTGGCCAACGGTAACGAGGATCGACGATGCCTACGGCGACCGGAATCTGAACTGTACCGCTTAAAGCGATACTGTACCGGGCTCCTGTTCACTTTATACCCTTTTGCAGGAGCAGTGCCCTTATTTTTGGCATCATTTTACGTGCGGCCTTCATACCGGCATCATACATGGGTTTATTATAACTGTCGCTCATGTATGGCATTCCTTTCAAATCAGGTATCACCACGACATCGGCAAGGCCCGACCGTTCCCTGGTAAAACGGTGCATGCTCATTCCGGCAACACGCCGGATTACGGCCGACCTGGTTTTGATCACCGGCATTGTATCGAAATCATTCATAACATCTACGGCAATCACTACAGTGGCGTCATACCCTCGGGCAACATCAACTGCAAGGTTGTTCAGCACACCGCCATCAACCAGTATCTTACCATACATCTTTACGGGAATAAACACTTCGGGGATGGCACAGGATGCATTAACCGCCGGGGCGACCGGTCCCGAAGCCAGGACAACGGGCTCACCCTGCAGCAGGTCGGCTGAAATCGCCACGAAGGGGATTTTCGTCTCCTCTATATTTTTCACCGATGTATGCTTCACAACAAACTCCTGGAGTTTCTCTCCCGAAACAAAGCCCAGCCTTGAATGGGTGAAAGAAATGTTGAAAACATCCTTTAGCCTGGTTGAATTAATAAGCGGGTAAAGACTGTCCACATGGGGATTGCCGGCATAGAGCGCACCTACCAGACTCCCGGCGCTGGTCCCGATGATCAGGTCGATCGGGATATGCTCCTCCTCGAAGACCTTGAGAACTCCCACATGTGCAATTCCCCTGAAAGCACCGCCACCCAGGACCAGTGCCACCCTCGGGGGACGGACCAGTTTCCTGGGTGGCGGCATTACCGGGGGATCGGTTATCACCATGAATTTGCCGGAACAACCCCCAAATATAATGAGGCTGCATAACCACAGGATCAATAACGAAACTCGTTTCATCAGGAGTGATATTACATGCCAAATGTATCGATTTTTACATCTGGCCGAGGCAGCTTTTGATTTTCATCCATGAGTTTTCAATGTCGTTGTCAAGCCCAACCGAAAAGCGGACGAGTCCTTCCGACAACCCCATCTCCCGCTGGATCTCTTCCGGGACTTCAGAGGAGGTGCTTTTACCCGAGTTGCTGAAGAGGGTCTTAAAATATCCAAGGCTGACAGCCAGGTATCCCACACCGGCCTTTTCCATCATTTCCATCAGTTTGGCAGCCCTCTCGGCTGTTTCCATATCGATGGCGATCAGTCCGCCGAAACCGAACCCGGGTTCCATCATTTTTTTCAGCAATTTATGACCCTTGTTGTCGGGAAGCCCCGGATAGATGATTTTCAATCCGTATTCCCTGAACTTCTCGGCAAGGAACATGGCATTCATGCTATGCTGCTTCATCCGGATATGGAGGGTATGCATGTTTTTCAGGATGCTCGAGGATCTCAGCGGGTCAAGCGCCGGCCCGAGCAACATGGCGGTTCCTGCGTTGACATCGCTGAGGGAATCGATGAATTCCCTGGAGGCACAAATGGCCCCGGCAACACAATCGTTCTTGCCGTTGATGAATTTGGTCATGCTGTAAACGACAACATGGGCTCCCAGTTTAAAGGGCGCAACAATCATCGGGGTAAAGGTATTGTCAACGACCAGTTTGATATTGTTTTCGTTGGCAATGGCAGCCAGTGCAGGGATATCGGAGATCTGCAACAGGGGATTGGTCATCGTTTCAGTGTAGATCATCCTGGTTTCAGGGCGGATTGCCTGTTTTACAAGGTCAAGGTTGGTGATGTCGACAAAGGTTACGTCAATATTGAATTTCTTCACATAGTTGAACAAAAAGGCGAAGGTGCCGCCGTACGTTGTCAGGCTGCAAACAATATGATCGCCGCTGTTGCATATCTGGAGGATTGAACAGGTGATGGCAGCCATCCCGGATGCCGTTACCCATGCCGACTCGGTGCCTTCCATGGCAGCCAGCGCATCGGCCAGGTATTTGTTGGTGGGATTCCAGTGGCGCGAGTAGAGAAAACACCCTTCGGCTTCCCCGTGAAAGGTATCCATCATGGTTTTAGCCTGCATGAAGGTAAAGGTGGCGGAATCACACACGGAGGGGTTTACATCGCCGTATTCGCCGAATTGAAGAAGGTCAAAAATTTTGGTTGAAGGATCATTTGTCATGAGAGTGGGATTAATTAGTTGTTGAGTCGATTCAGGATGGAAGCATGTATAATTTACATGCTTTGACATTCCGGTAATGCAATTTGCAAAAATACTACATCATCCGTCATTATGATTATTTTATAACAATTTGCAATTTTTTTCATAGTAATTTTTTAATTTTGACATTCATTCTGCAAAATATAAGAAATATTGAAAGGTAATTTTCAACAAACCAGCTTATGAGCTTCAAGATTGACAGCCTTGATAAGAAAATTCTCTCGTTTCTCACCAAAGACGCCCGGATTCCCTTCCTTGAAATCGCCAGGAAATGCAATGTGTCGGGAGCGGCCATCCACCAGCGGGTTAACCAGATGATTGCAGGGACTATTGTATCAGGGTCGCAATTCAACGTGGATCCGAAGGGGTTGGGGTATGGCACCTGCGCCTTTATCGGACTGGTGATCAACCTGGTGTCGACCAGTACGCATGCCCAGGTTTTTAAAAAGATCACGCAGATTCCTGAAATCGTTGAGTGTCATCACGTTTCGGGCAAGTATTCGCTGTTTGTCAAAATATATGCAAAAGACAACGAGCATCTGCGGAAACTGATCACCGACAAGATCCAGGCGATTCCCGAAGTTACGACCACCGAGACCTTTATTTCGCTGGAGGTGGGGTTCCAGAGGCAGCTTGAGGTGGGGGTATAGTCCTTCAGGGAACATAACCAAACAAAGCTGCCTTACAACAGGCTCTTCTCAGGTCCTTAAGTAGGAGGCCCCGTTCATATCGAGGATACACCCGGTCATATAGTCGGTGCCGTCGGAGGCGAGCATCATTATTGCCTTTGCTATCTCTTCCGGCTGCGCCACACGGTTCATGGGACTCTGATTCTCAATTGTTTTGCGGCGGTCGCCCGACAGGTGGGCCGATGCCATTTCTGTTTCAACGAAGCCCGGGGCAAGTGAGTAAACATAAATGTTATCTTTTGCAAGGGCAGCCGCCATGCTTTGTCCCAATGAATTCAATCCTGCTTTGCTTGCCCCGTAAGCCCATGCGTTCGGCTCACCCCGGAAAGCACCACGGGACGTAACATTGACAATTTTACCACCCCCGGTTTTTATCATTTCACGGGCGACAAGGTTTGACAAAAATGCAGGGCCGGTCAGGTTCACCCTGATCGTTTGTTCCCAATATTCAACAAAGTCAGCCATGGGGATGCCGGTCATCTCGTTTTCTGTAAAGATGCCGGCGTTGTTGACCAGGATATCTATGCGCCCGTATTGACTGATCACAGATTGCACCAACCGGCTGAGATCCTGGAAACCGGCCATGTCGGCCTGCACCATCATATGACCGGCACCATGCAGCGATGACAATACCGCTTCGGCAGCAGAATGGTCTGTATGATAAGTTATTATGACCTTAGCGCCGTTTTCGGCGAACATAATTGCGGCCGCCTTCCCGATTCCGCGGGAGGCTCCTGTTATGAGGATGATTTTATCTGTAAATGATATGTTCATGGTTTACACAAATTAACTGTTATTGAAAATCGGATGAGGCCCTGAAAACCGGATTTTCATTTTCAGGGCCGGGATTTGCCGGCCTAAGCGGGTTGTGAAGGGATTACCCGGATCAGATATATTCGCCAAGGATTATTTTCAGTTGATCGTATTCCGTCACCACCGGGAATTCAGGATAATCGCTGACAACATTTTGCGGCGGTCTGAAAAGGATGCCGACATCGGCCTGTTTGAGCATGCTGATATCGTTGTATGAGTCGCCCATTGCGATCACCTGGTACTTGAGATTTTGCAAAGCCTCGACTGTTTTTCGTTTCGGATCGGGTTGACGCAGCTGGTAATCGATGATGCGGTTTGTATCATCCATGACCAGTGTATGGCAAAACAGCGTCGGGCGGCCAAGCTGCTTCATCAACGGATCGGCAAACTGGATGAAGGTATCGGAAACCACGATCAGCTGGGTCCGTTCTTTTACCCATTCGATAAAATCAACGGCCCCCTGCAGTGGCCGGATCTGTCCAATAACCTGCCGGATATCATTGAGCTTCAATCCATGCTGGTCAAGTATCTTCATACGGCTGCGCATGAGAAGGTTGTAATCGGGTTCATCGCGGGTGGTGCGGCGAAGTTCGGGGATGCCTGTTTTGTCGGCTACATTGATCCATACTTCGGGAACGAAAACGCCTTCGAGATCGGAACATAGTATATACATATGGGGAAAAGTTAAAATGCAAAATGCAAAATGCAATTTGAATTATTTTTCTTTTAACAGGTATTTTTGAAAATCCTGATAATTATTATTCAGATGGGCATATATCTCCGGTTTATCGTCGAGTCCTTCCAGGCTGGCAGGTAAAAGGGGTACTATGCCCAGGAGGCGTTCGATCTCCTCCGGGAATTTTGCAGGATGGGCTGTTTCAAGTGCTACACAAAGCTGATCCTTAAAGTCATGGCCGGGATTTGCCTTAAAGAACTCCATCAATCCGGCCCAGCCCGCTGCTCCATGTGGCTCCAGGAGCAGTTTGCCGGCCTCATAAGCCTTCCTGATGGTCTCCTTTGTCTGCTCATCCGAAATGCTGACCGAGTAAAGCTCCTTCCTGAGCAAATCCATATCTGCCGGTTGATGAATTGTGCCCTGCTCATCCATCATCCCGCCATAAAGTGAAACGACCCTGGCCAGGTTGCTGGGATGCCCCACATTCATGGCGCTGGATATGCAATTACGTGAAGGCTCGATTTTTTTATATTTCCCGGTATTCAGAAATTCCGGGAATTCATCGTTCCCGTTTGTGGCAATGACCAGTTTCCGAACTGGCAAACCCATCTTCATGGCCAGGATACCCCCCATCATATCGCCAAAGTTCCCGGATGGAATTGAAAAGATTATTTTTTCAGGATGATTTTCCATCCTCAGTTTTGCATAGGCATAGAAATAATAGACGATCTGCGGGATCAGCCGGCCGATGTTGATGGAGTTGGCCGAAGATAGTCCGAGATGATCAAGCCGGGGATCGGCAAAAGCCTGTTTGACAAGTGCCTGGCAATCATCGAACTTGGCGTCGAGTGCCAGTACCCGTACATTTTTCCCCAGTGTGGTCATCTGTTTCCGTTGCCTGGCTGTCACCTCCGATCGCGGGAAAAGCACTACGATTTCAATGTTATCAAGGCCATAGAAGGCATTCGCCACGGCGCTTCCCGTATCTCCAGAAGTTGCTGTAAGGATGAGAAGCTTTTTACTTTCCCTTTTCAGGTAATACTGCATCAGGCGCCCCATCATCCGGGCTGCAAAATCCTTGAACGATGCTGTAGGTCCCTGGTCGAGGCGCATGATATATTTTCTTGCCCCTGCGTGCTGAAGGGGGACATCAAAGTCATAGGCCTCTGTGACAATCCGCCGCAATTCATCCCCGCCGATTTCACCAGCCAGGTATGGCTGCGCCACCTCGAAGGCAATTTCGCTGTAACTTTTCCCGGTAAAGCCCAGGATGGTTTCTGCAGGCAATTGCGGAATATTTTCGGGCATGTACAACCCTTTATCGGGCGCCTGTCCCTTCAGTAAAGCCTGGCTGAAGGTGACTTTTTCCGATTCCAGGTTGGTGGAGTAATATCTCATATGGGACAAATGTTGTTCGATTGAAACCTTGTGATAATTCAAAATGCAAAATGCAAAGGGCAAAATGCAAAACGGTTTTATTGTATAGATTTACCAGGGTTACAGGCTAATAAAATATACGTGAAACACCTGCCACAAAAATCATAAAAATTTCGGTTCACACTCCGAAAATTTTTTCAATGAAATGCAATGACTGAACAATCACTTGTCAACTCACTCTACTTTGCCCTTTGCACTTTGCCCTTTACCCTTTGAATTTTGCCCTTTGCATTTTGCCCTTTGCATTTTGCATTTTGCATTTTGCATTCCCCGTTAATACGCCTGTGGAAACTTCCCTGCAGTAAAATCCTCTTTTACCTTAACCTCCGAGTCGATCTTATCGAATGCCTGGGCCAGGTCTGCGACCAGGTCCTTTTCATCTTCAATGCCGATTGAGAGCCGGATCATGGATGGGGATATCCCGGCTTTGCGCATTTCAACTTCACCCATGGCCGAATGTGTGGTGGAGGCGGGGTGGGTGACAATCGACTTGCAGGTTCCCAGGTGAGTGGCGTGTGTAAGGATCATCAGGGAGTCGATGAACATTGTTGCCTGCTCATAGGTTCCATTCAGTTCAAACGACATGAGCGACCCGCACCCCTTCATCTGTGGCTTGATCATCTTATGGTAGGGATTTGATTCAAGTCCGGGGTAGTTGACGAAATTCACCTTCGGATGCGATTCAAGAAAGGTTGCGATGGCCATTGCATTCTGGCAATGACGCTCCATCCGAAGCGAAAGTGTTTCCAGGCCATTAATACTGAGCCATGCATTAAACGGTGCCATGGCCGGCCCCAAATAACGAATCCCGTTCTGCCTGATGCCCTCAACGATTGATTTCGGCCCGCAGATAATACCACCCAGGCTTGTTGCATTGCCACAGATATATTTGGTTGTTGAATGTACCACTATATCTGCCCCAAGCAGGACGGGCTGCTGCAAAGCAGGGGTTGCGATGGTGTTATCGACTACCAGCGGCAGGTTTTTTGACTTTGCTAGTGCTGCCAGGGCAGGGATGTCGGCGATAAAAAGGGAGGGGTTGCTTGGAGTTTCAACATACAGGAATTTCGTTTGCGGTGTAATGGCAGCTGCCCAGGCCTCGATGGATTCGGGGCTGGTAACCCAGTTGGTTTTGGCTCCCATCCGGGGTAATCCTGCATTAAAAAGACCGAATGTACCGCCATAGACGCGGTTTGAAGAGACCACCTCTTCACCAGGTCCTACAAGGTGATGAGTCAGCAAAAAAATTGCAGACATCCCGGAAGCTGCGGCAATTGCGCCTTCGGTGTTTTCGAGTGCGGCCATTCGGTTCTCGAAGGCCTGGACCGTGGGATTGTCCCATCGTCCGTAAGTAAACCCGGGTTTTTCACCGGTAAAAATGGCAGCGGCCTCCTGTGCATCCAGGTAAGGATAGGCTACCGACTGGTAAATGGGAACCGACATGGAATCAGGCTGAAAGTCGGTCTTCCCGGCATGAATGGCTTTGGTGTTAAATCCGCGGTTTGGCATAGTGTCCTCCTTTGGGTTTGATTAGGGTTAAACTATTTGACGAACGTAGAAAATTCCAAAACAATAAAAATAAAAAACAATCACCTGTTCCTTAACACCGCCGAAGAGGCCCCACCTGCCGAATATTCAGGCGAAGTAACCTTCACCTTTTTCCCATCGAGAACGGATAATGCCTGGTCGATATCTTTGATAATATCATCGGGATGTTCAACACCCACACAAAGCCGCATGAGGTTTGCCGGGATGCAGGCCAGCTTCCGGCCCTCCTCTCCCTGTTGCGCATGGGTGGAAATTGCCGGGATGGTAGCAACTGATTTGATGCGGCCGAGGTCGGTCGCCCGCCAGATCCGTTTGAAAGCATCAAAAACATCACGGGTTTGCTGTGCGTCCCCTTTGATATTGAACGACATAAGATGACCATACCGGTTAACCCGCTCCCGGTAGTGGTCATCGTATTCCGAATCCACCAGGAACATATACCGCGAAGCGAGGTCGTGCAATGAATCCTCTTCCAGTCCAAGATAGTCAACCTTTTCAACATGCCTGTGCTGTTCCAGGAACCGCGCAATTTTAAGCGTACTGCGGCTCATGGCATCCATTCTCATGCGGATTGTACGAATATCGTTCAAGGCCAGTATGGCATTCATCGGGGAGATGTTCGGGCCGTTGTCCCTGTTGGGCAGCAATTTCAGGTAGGTTGCGAAATCGGCCTTTAACTGCGGATTGTCGACCTTTGCGACCAGGTTTTTCCTGGAGATGACCGCCCCGGCAATAGCAAACCCGCTGGTGGCCAACGACTTGGTGACCGACTGTACAACAATGTCGGCACCGTGCTGGATAGGGCGAAGTAATGCAGGGGTTGCAACGGTTGCGTCAACGATAAGCGGGACCCCGTATTTATGGGCCAGCTGTGCCACTTTTTCAAGATCAAAAAAGGCCTGGCAGGGGTTACTGGGGAGTTCCCCGTAAAGAAACCGTGTATTCTCATCAATAAGCGATTCCCATTCCGACAGGTCGGTCGAATGAATAACCCTCCGCCACTCTATGTTCCTTTCCTGTTGTTTTCTGACCGAAAAGAGCTGGAATGTTCCGCCGTAAACCTGGGCCGTGGCAACAAAGTTAACCGGGGCACCAGGGTGTTTCGGATCGGCAGTTAAGAAAGGATCAACTGCGCTCTGAATGGCCGACATCCCCGACGAAGTGGCTATGCACGAGGTCCCGGCCTCCGACCCATATCCATCCAGCAGTGCCAGTACCCCTTCAAGGTAATAGATGCTGGGGTTGGCGATACGGGAATAGCACCAGGTCGGGATCTGATAGCCCAGTGCCGCTTCCATTTCGTCGGAATCACGGTAGGCCTGAGAGGTCGACATATAAACAGGTTCAATGATCGAACCCTGGTTAAAATCCAATGCCTCCTGCATCGAATAAATGCCGTGGGTGGCAATCGTGTCAAACCGGCATTGTTTCATCTGGTTTTTATAGTCCTGCTGCCACTGGAGGGCTTTTTCGGCTGCATGCAGGTATTGGTTCATTCCATTAGTGCTCATGGCTTCATGGTTTTAACCGGTTCACTGGATCGTGATATGTATCAAAATTAAAGAATATTATGAATTATCCTGAAAATGCAGGAAAATATTCACAAATCGCAAAAAAGGGCCAAGCCTTTTACGTTATGCGACTGAATACGCGTTTTATAGCCGTTTCCCACCCTGACAGCCCTGGTAAATATAAATTTGGATACCTTCTATAAGATTTGATTGTTTTTTATGTGTTTGTGTGGTTATTATTCCGAATTAAAAGCCATATCAGGAGAAGGATGGGAGCCCGCTTAACTGAAATTAATACCAGAATGGGTTCTCTCCAGGATTGCCGCTCTATGAGATTTTAGTATCTTTGCAAATTCTAAAAAACGGAAAAAATGAATTATGATATTATCGTAATAGGAAGTGGTCCGGGGGGGTATGTCGCTGCAATAAGGGCGGCACAACTTGGTTTAAAAGTTGCCGTTGTCGAACGTGCCGAACTGGGAGGGATTTGCCTGAACTGGGGTTGTATCCCCACGAAGGCATTGCTGAAAAGTGCCTCCGTATTCCAGTATCTGCAGCATGCATCCGAATACGGGATTATTGCCGGAGAGTCCAGCCCCGATTTCACTGCCATTGTCAAACGCAGTCGTAATGTTGCTGACCAGATGAGCAAAGGGATCCAGTTCCTGCTCAAGAAAAACAAGGTTGAGCATCTGCAGGGGTCG
>JBAXFZ010000125.1:0-10163 GCA_037139685.1 Bacteroidota bacterium | reverse complement strand
GATCATGCACAAACTGGTCATATTCAGCGGGCTTGTCACCGCGTGGTACGGGTGCAACGGAATGGTGGAATGGTTCATGAACCGGAGGTGGTTTGTATGGCTTTCCTCCTTTGCCTTTATCATTTATGCCATGCATGCGCCGCTGGTCGCCTATGCCACCGATGCGGTATTTCTCTGTGTGGGCCAGATCCCCCATTACCGGATGCTCACCTTTATCTTCCTGCCGCTGGTGATCATTGCACTGGCTGTTGGAACGGGCGCTTTACTAAGGAGGTTATGGCCGGAGTTTTATGGAGTTCTGACAGGAGGTAGAGGTTTGTAGCCGGGATTGTTTTGTTTTCAAATGGAATAGCTGGATGAAATAAAATCTTGAACGATGGAAAAAAGACCTATTGCACTTTACCTGCTTGTCTTTCTTCTTGCGATACAGTCCCTCGGGGCCCTTTCAGGAGGCCTTTCAATGGTAATGTCACCCTCGGGAGAATTACTGAAAATGCCGCTTTCCGTACTTGCAGGCTCCCCATTTTCCTCATTCCTGGTCCCTGGGCTCATATTGCTGTTTGCGCTGGGTTTTTTCCCCGGCCTCCTTGTATATGCGGCTTTAAAGCGCCCGGAATGGAAATGGGCAGGAATTCTCAACATCTACAGCGGGATCCATTGGACTTGGAGCTACAGCCTTTATCTGGGGATCATGCTGATTATTTGGATCCTGCTGGAGACCAGGTGGATCGCATATGATATACTTCAAACAATATTCGGTATGGTTGGCGTTCTGATTGTAATAGCAACACTGTTGCCTGCCACCATGCACTATTTTGGATGGAACAAAACTCTAAAGAAATGAAAACGATAAAATTTTTCCAGGTTGATGCCTTTACTGCTCATCTCTTTGGCGGAAACCCTGCCGCCGTATGTATGCTGGATCAATGGCTGGATGATGAGATGATGCAGTCGGTCGCTGCCGAAAACAACCTATCAGAAACGGCATTTTTAACCAGGAACCCGGCAGGGTACGACATCAGGTGGTTCACCCCAACCGTCGAGGTAGATTTATGCGGCCATGCAACCCTTGCCTCGGCCTTTGTCATATTCAACCATTTTGATTACCAAAAGGGTGAAATTATCTTCAATTCACCCAGGAGCGGGGAGTTGAAGGTGAGAAGGGATGGCCGGAAATTATTCCTGGATTTTCCGGCGGATGAGTTTTTCCCGTGCGAAATGTTTGCCGGGATAATAAAAAGCCTTGGATTTGAACCTCGGGAGCTGTACAGAGGCAAGACCGATTTCATGGCGGTGGTTGACTCGGAAGATGAGGTGATAAGCCTTCGTCCCGATTTTAATGCCGTTGCTACGTTGGATGCGAGGGGCCTGATTGTAACAGCGCCGGGGAACGAGGTGGACTTTGTTTCCCGCTTCTTTGGTCCTCAGTCGGGTGTTGATGAAGACCCTGTTACCGGGTCGGCGCACACCACCCTGATACCCTACTGGGCGGCACGCCTTGTGAAGAACGAGCTGGTTGCCAGGCAGGTATCGGCCCGGGTCGGATCGCTTGATTGCCGGAACCTGCCTCCACGGGTCATCATCGGGGGTGAAGCACAGTTGTTTGCTTCAGGAGAGATCTACGTGTAACCATGCAACAACTTTAAAACCCCCGGTTTCCTATGGTTTCGTTTGAGATGATCGTTCTGTGCTTCGCAGCCCTGGCAGCCGGTTTCATCGATGCCATCGTCGGCGGGGGCGGCCTGATCCAAACCCCGGCCGTACTGATCACCCTGCCCGACCACTCGGTCGCAACCCTGCTGGGAACAACCAAAATACCCTCCTTCGCAGGTACATCCTCAGCTGCCCTGCAGTATGCCCGAAAGGTACAACTGCAGTGGAAACTCCTGGGTGTTCTTTGCCTGATCGCACTTGTTGCAGCCTATGCAGGATCGAAAACAGTATCCATCGTGAGTAACTCCTTTATGAAACCCATTATCTTCGGGGTTCTCATCGTGGTGGCGGTTTACACCTATTCAAAAAAGGACTTCGGCACAACAACTTCAGCAAGGAAAACGCCGGTCCGGGAGTTTGTCTATGGCAGCCTGTTTGCGCTTATCATCGGTTTTTATGATGGTTTTATCGGACCCGGTGCAGGGAGCTTCCTGGTATTGTTTTTTATTAGCGTGCTTGGATTTGATTTTCTAAAGGCAAGCGCCCATGCGAAATTTGTCAATGTTGCCACAAATACCGGTTCCATCCTGTTTTTTGCCGGCAGCGGCCATATCCTCTATCATTATGCCATCCCGATGGCTGTGTGCAACTTCTGCGGGTCGCTTGTCGGCGCGCGGCTCGCCATCCTGAAGGGAAATACCTTTATCCGGGTATTTTTCCTGTTTGTGGTTGCCGCCACGATTATCCGGTTCGGATATGATATTTTTTTCCGTTCCTAATACCAGGCATCGCTGACTGCCTTAATCGCGGGAGCCTCCCGGCCGCACAGCCCTGGTCCCGGTTATCTGCCGGCAGCGAGGTTGGGCTTCAACTGCCATATCGTCCGTTCCCCGCCACTCACCGGTTTTCACCGGCCATTCATCGACTTTTGTTTCACCTTTTTGAGGGGGTGAATTATTTTCGCACCTCTTTGTTATAAAATTAGCAGCCGAAGCGGTTTTTCATTGTCCTTTTTGCAAACAATTATAAATTTGTAATCGTTAATTAGCTCAAATTAGGCAAGTTGAATAAAATGCGTGATGAAGATATTATAATCTTTTCACCAAAAGTCACGAATTAATTAGACTTACCATGATGTTTTAATGCGAAATCTGAAATTCATGAAATCATTTCACCTGTTCATTGTTTTCTTATCTTCCTTTACCCTGGCGGGGGGAGGTACATACAGCCAGGGACTTCAACCCATCGGCACAATCGCCTCCCCGGTCACGCCTGATAAAGGGACAAAAGCGGCCCCCGCCGCACTTGTGATCACCCTGAAAGAATGCCTGAAACGTTCGGTAGCCAATAGTCCCAGGTTGAAAATTGCCGGACTCGAGCACCTCCGGCTTCAATACAACTACAAGGCGAGCGTGGGAATCGGGTTGCCGCAGGTCAGGCTTACAGGCTCTTATGATGATTACCTGAGGCTCCCGACCCAGATGATCCCGAATATCTTCTCATCCCCGCCGAATCCCTCCGAGATGATCCCGGTACAATTCGGGACAAGTTTCAATATTTCAGGGGCTGTGGAAGCCAGCCAGGTTATTTTTGACCAGTCATGGCTTTCAGGGTTGAGGATGGCCAGGCAGGTCATGCAGCAGAACGAGCTGGCAACCGAAAAGAGCAGGATAGAGGTGGTTTATGAGGTTGCCCAGACCTATTATCTTACACAGATTGCCCGCCAGCAGATCCGTAATATGGAGTCGAACCTGGAAAAGATCGAAAAGGCAGAGAAAATTGCACAGAGCCAGTATGAAAACGGGATTATCCGCAGGATAGACCTCGACCGTATCGCGGTTCAGAAAAACAACATGATCACCGGGATCGACCGGCTTTCGGTTACTTATTTGCAGAATCTGGACCTGCAGAAGTATTATATGGGCCTCGACCCGGCAGAGGAAATCGTCCCGGAGGATTCCATTTCAACCGCCATCGTCACCCCGGGAACAACAGGGGATGCAGCCAGCCACATCGATATCAGGATGATCGGCATGCAAAAGGAGGTGCTGACCGCCAGTGTCAGGATGGAGAGGGCATCCTATTTCCCCAGCATCGTCCTGATAGGGAGTTTGAACTACCTGAACCAGAGCAATACGATGTACCTTTTCGGCAAACCAACCGACTGGTTCAATACCAGTCTTGTGGGTATCCGCCTATCCGTACCCCTCTTCAGCGGGATGCAGAACCACTACAAGGTTTGCCAGACAAAAATTGAAATTGAGAAGCTGAAGGTGACGGAGGATGACACCCGCCTACTTCTTCGCATAAATTCGGAGGATGCGGCCAGGAAGCTGCTCAACAGCGCAGAAGCTGAAAAGAGACAACGGGAAAACATGGCGCTGGGCGAAAGGGTTTACAACATTTCACAGGAACAGTATCAAAAGGGGATGATCCCGCTGACCGATCTTCTCAACGCCGAAACAGCCCTGAGTGATGCCCAGGCCAACCATGTTTACGCCCTTGTGCAGATGAAAATATCCGAGCTTAACTACCTGAAAGCAAATGGATTGCTATTGCAAATAGTTGAGTAATTAAACATTCACAACTTCGTCCATGTCCGGATTGTCAAACCACGAGATATATTTACTATGAAATATCCATAAGAACAGCGTTCATGCAAACCCTGAATGATAATTTAGGGATATTCCATATGGCCCGAAAAAAATAAATATCATCATATGAAAAAAGTTATCACAGTCGGTCTCATCGTCCTGCTCCTTGCGGGTGGCTGTACCCTGGTATTATTCATCAACAAAAAGAAAATAGAAGAAAAATCAAAACTGGATGGTAATCTTGAAACAATTCCCGTTTATGTGCAGGAGGCAAAAGTGACCTCCCTCGGCGGGGAATTCGGGGTAAGCGGTTCCTTTTCAGCGATTCATGAGCTGACCCTCCAGTCGGAAGGGCAGGGGAAGGTAACCGCGCTGAAGGTCAATACTGGTGACGTCGTCAGGGCAGGGGACCTGATGGTCCAGCTCGATGACGAGCTGCTGCTAAGCCAGCTTTCGCTTGGCAAGGCTGTGCTTGACAAGGCACAGGGTGACATGAAGAAATACGAAGGGATGCTCAGGGCTGATGCCATTTCAAACCAGCAGGTTGAAGACCAGAAACTGGTTTTGCGAAAGGCTGAGACCGATGTCGCCACCCTGAAAAAGCAACTGGATAATTCCGCCATCAGGGCCCCGATACAGGGGACTGTAACCAGGCGGCTGGTAGAAAAGGGATCGCTGGTCATGCCCGGCACACCGGTCTTCGAAATCGTCGATGTAAGCAGGCTGAAATTCATTGCAAACCTTGCGGAACCGGAGGTGGTGCAGGTTCATAAGGGGGAGGTTGTCATGGTGACCTCTGCAACCGTGCCGGGGATCAGCTACCACGGAACAATAGTCTCGGTAGGCATCAAAGCCGATGAAGCGAGGCGGTTTCCCGTCGAGATAGAGCTTGTAAACGACCCGGTCAACCCGCTTAAGGCCGGCATGTTCGGTACTGCCCATTTCGGTTCGGGCACAATGAAACAGGCGCTTGTGATTGCAAGAAACGCCATTGTCGGGAGTATCAAATCTCCCAGGATTTACGTGGTTGAGAACAACAGGGCTGTGCTTCGCCAGATCCGCATAGGGTCGGCAAACGATCATGATGTGGAGGTGCTCGACGGGCTAAAGGCGGGAGAACAGGTGGTTACTTCGGGCCAGATCAACCTCGACAACAATGTATCGGTGAACGTCGTCAACAACAAATAAGCCGCAGCCATGAGCATTACTGAAATTGCGATCAAACGACCCACACTTATCGTTGTGATTTTCACCGTGCTGATCTTCCTGGGGGTGATCAGTTACTTCTCTCTCAATTATGAACTGCTTCCCAAATATTCCCAGCCGGTCCTGGTGATCGTGACCCCCTACCCGGGGGCCTCCCCGTCGGAGGTTGAAAACTCGGTCACCAAGAAGATGGAGGATGCCATCTCCTCGCTCGAGGATATCGACAACATCCAGAGTACCTCTTCCGAGGGAAGTTCGGTGGTGGTGATCATCTTCAAGAGCACCGCCAATATGGATAAGGCCATTGAAAATGCCACCCGGAAAGCGTCCAATATCGAGTACCTGCTGCCAAAGGATGTGCGGAAGCCGGTTATCAGCAACTTCAGCATGGATGATATTCCCATCATGCGGATCGGGATCACATCGAAAATTCCCTCGACAGAATTGTACGACCTGGTCAAGAACAAAATCAAGCCCATGATCTCGACAATCAATGGCATTTCGCAGGTTGACATCGTCGGGGGCGAGGAGCGGGAGATCAGGATAAGCATTGACAATGAAAAACTGAAGGCCCGCGGGCTCTCTGTGTTGCAGGTTACGCAGGCCATCCAGTCGGCCAACATGGAATTTCCAACAGGCAAGATCAAGGACCAGAGCCAGGAGGTGATCATCAGGCTGTCGGGGAAGTTTGCGGCCCTGGATGATCTGAAAAGCCTGGTGATCAGCACCGGAAGCGACGGGAGTCCCATCAGGCTTGCCGACATCGCCGAGGTCCAGGATACCAAGAAGGAGACCACCTCCATCAACCGGTTCAATGGAAAGAACTCGGTGGGGCTGCTTATTTTCAAGCAACCCGATGGAAACGAGGTAGATATATCCAAAAAGGCCAGGGAGGCGATGATCCATATTGAAGAGATTTACAGCCCTCAACAGCTGAAGTTCGCCATTGCCAACGACACATCGGAGTTCACCCTCATTTCGGCCAATGCGGTGATGAAGGATTTGCTGATGGCCATTTGCCTTGTTGCCATGGTGATGCTTGTATTCCTCCACAGCCTGCGAAACTCCTTCATCGTGATGGTTGCCATCCCGGCATCCCTGATCTCAACCTTCACCGCAATGTACCTGATGCATTTTTCGCTCAATATCATCTCCCTGATAGCCATGTCGCTGGTTATCGGGATCCTGGTCGATGACTCGATCGTGGTGCTGGAAAATATATACCGCCATATGGAGATGGGAAAGGAGCGCAGGAAAGCCTCGCTCGACGGGCGAAACGAGATCAACTACACTGCACTTTCCATAACCCTGGTGGACGTGGTGGTTTTCCTGCCCATTGCCGTCATATCCAGCGCGATTTCGGGACTGTTGCGGCAATTCGCCCTGGTAGTGGTGTTTTCGACACTGCTCAGCCTTTTCGTGTCGTTTACAATCACACCCCTGCTGGCATCTAGGATGGCGAAACACACCCAATTCCGCAAGGGAAGCTTTATGGAGCGCTTTATCACGCTTTTTGAACGGGGATTGACCTCCTTTACCGAGGGGTATTCGAAGGCCATCGCCTGGTCGCTCCGTCATAAAGCCATTGTCATCGTGAGCACCACGATCCTGTTTTTTGCCTCTGTCTGGCTGGTAACGGGAGGTTTTATCGGGAGTGAATTCGTGAGTATGGGCGACCGGGGAGAGATCATCATCGAAATGGAGCTGCCCAAAAACGCCGGGATCATGCAGACAAACCAGTTTACGCTGCAAGCCGAAAAATACCTGATGAAACAGCCGGAGGTGGTGAGTGTTTTCACAACGGTGGGAGGCACCACCAGTTTCTTCGAGGCTGGCGGGAATGCCTACAAATCGGAATTGCATGTAAAGATGGTGGAAAAGGAAAAGCGCACCATAACCTCTGAAATATTTGCCATCCGGATGAAGAAAAGCCTGATGACCCTGCTGCCCGGCACCAAGGTTCGCTCTACGATTGTCTCCCTGATGGGAACCTCCGATATGGATCCCATCCAGGTGGTGCTGAGCGGCCCGAACCTCGATACCCTCACACGCTGGTCGGAGAGGGTGATGTCGGAAATGAAGAAAGTTCCCGGGACTTACGAGGTCAAACTGTCGGTGGAGGCCGGGAACCCGGAGGTGGATGTGCGGATCGACAAGGACAGGATGGCCGCCCTTGGCGTTTCGACAGCCATGGTGGGGATGACCCTGCAGAATGCCTACAGCGGAAATTCCGACAGCCGTTTCCGCGACGGCGACAATGAATATGACATCAACGTGGTGATGGACCAGTTCGACCGCAAGAGCATCAACGATGTGGCCGGTCTGTCGTTCACCAACGACAGGGGGCAGCAGGTCAGGCTGAACCAGTTTGCCGTTATCAAACCATCGAGCGGTACGACCGTGCTGCAGCGATACAATCGTGTGCCATCGGTTACCGTTGAGTGCCAGGTGATCGGCAGGCCTGTGGGTTCGGTTGGCGACGACGTGATGAAAGCGGTGAATAAAATGAAGCTTCCTTCGGAGATAGTCATCATACCGGAAGGCGACATGAAATACCAGGCCGAAGCCTTCGGGAGCATGGGCATTGCCTTCCTTGCTTCCATCCTTTTTGTCTACCTGATCATGGTGGCCCTGTACGATTCCTACATCTATCCCTTCGTGGTGCTCTTCTCAATCCCGCTTGCCATCATCGGTGCCCTGCTGGCACTGGGACTGACCATGCAATCGCTCACCGTCTTCTCGATCCTGGGGATCATCATGCTTGTGGGACTTGTCGGAAAAAATGCAATCCTGCTGGTCGATTTTACCAACCAGTCGAAGGCCGAGGGCCATACCACCACCGATGCCCTGCTTCTCGCAGGGCGCGTGCGCATGCGCCCGATTCTCATGACCACTTTCTCCATGATCTTCGGGATGTTGCCGATTGCCCTTGCATCCGGGGCCGGTTCTGAATGGAAAAACGGCATGGCCTGGGCCCTGATCGGCGGCCTGACCAGCTCCCTGTTCCTCACGCTGATCGTGGTGCCTGTCGTTTACTCCTTGATTGATAAGCTGAAGGGCAGGCTGGCAAGGGGAAATGGCGAAATAGCGAAATAGCGAAATTAATGCTGCAGGAGAATTTTCCTGGTTGCGGTTCCGTCGTTGAACGTGACTCTTGCAAAGCAGATGCCATCTGGCAGGGATGACAGGTCGGCGGTTATTTGGTTGCTGAAGCCGGCCGGCGACCGGTAAACTGTTACTCCCATCGCATTGACGATTTCGGCATGGAGCAGAGTGTGCCTTTCAGGATGCAGGTTTATGATCTGGAATATGCCTCCCGAGGGGTTCGGTGACACACCAAAGAGTTCATCTCCGGGGCTGGTTTCAGCGACACCTGCCAGGACCGGGACGCATCCTTCGAAAACCGATAAGGCAGCGCCGGAGAGAGCAGGATGCATTGTAACATGCGACCCTCCCGTGGTTGCGGCGAAAGTTGCAAGAACCAGGGTGACGGTGCCGGAACCGGGACTGATGCTGGCAGCGAACGAGCAGGCTGTCGTGTTGCCGGCGGAATCGGTCCTGATCAGCGCAACCTGGGGATTCAATGTGGGAGACTTGACTCCCATGATGGGCCCGTTGCCCAGGACCATGTAACCGGGACCAAATGCCGGGATGACATCACTGGCGACAAGCTGGAAAGTCTGGCCCCATTGCAGGTTAGCTGCCGAATCGGTCTTGATCATCTGGTCAAAGCCGCTCATTGACGACATGAAAACATACCCGTTATCATATGTTGTATGCAGCCTGGGCAATTGTGCGCCATAGTTTGCCCCGCCGCTGTAGGAATTATAAAATTTTCCCCACTGGTAATTGCCTGAAAGGTCTGTTTTTATAATTGCAGCACCGGGTGGGGATGTATACAGGTAAAAGATAAACCCGCCAGTGGTGACGATCACATCCCAGCCTGACGAATAGAAAGGGGAGGGGCCCACGATTTTTTTTGACCATGAAACCGCCCCGGTATGGGTTAGTTTAATGAGACATGCATTTCGCGAATAGGGTGGATAGTTTTCGATTTCGCCGCTCACGATATAGCCTGAGTCGGTTGTTTCTTTCACAGAATAGCCGAAGTTGTTCTCGTTGCCTGAATCCAGGATGCTGGACCACTGGAGATAGCCATTGAGGTCCAGTTTAACGACGAGGATGTGGGAGGCCGGTAAAGCTCCTCCTCCGAGATACCCGGCCAAAATGAAACCGTGATCGCTTGTTTCCTGGGCTGAGAAGACCGTAACCGTCTGTCCCATATCGATCACCCTGGTCCACAGGGTATCGCCTGCATGGTTTATCTCCGCACAAAAAATGTTGTTGTTGCCGCCTGTCCCCGGTATTGTGGTGGTTCCGGCGGTCATAAAGTTCAACTGGTAGGTAGGGATGATACAACCGAAATGCGAGCCTGAGGCTGTTCCATACTTTCTGGTCCACACAATATTCCCCGACATGTCAACTTTCATCACCGATGCGACATTGTCTTTGCTCCCTGCCACCAGGTAATTCTGGTCAAATGTTCTCACCAGGGCGTTGGCCTGGGTGGCCCCTGAAATATCATAATATACTTTGGCGAAGGTGTTTTGCTGTGCATTCACAACAGTTGCCAGGCAACAGAACAGCAGGATCAGGGCTGAAAATCCGGAATGATTTTTCATACATATATGATTTGCAGTGAATAGTCTC
>JBAXFZ010000124.1:0-10200 GCA_037139685.1 Bacteroidota bacterium | reverse complement strand
GCAGCAAGTGCTTTAACAATATCCCCGGTATAACGGATACCGCCATCGGCGATGGCAGGAACCCCGCTGCCCTTCAGGGCCGAAGTGACATCATAAATCGCCGAAAGCTGGGGAACCCCGATACCGGCAATGATTCGTGTGGTGCAAATGGAGCCGGGACCAATCCCGATCTTCACCCCGTCGACACCCAGTTTGGCCAGGTCCCTGGCTGCTTCGGCAGTGCCGATATTTCCAATGATCAGGTCGACATCGGGGTAGCTGCTTTTCACGCGCTTCGCCATCTCCATCACCCCCCGCGAATGTCCGTGCGCCGTATCGATGACGATCGCATCCACATTTTCGCGAACCAGCGCGGCAATCCGGTCGAGTGTATCTGCCGTGACACCAACGCCGGCGGCAACACGCAACCGCCCAAGGCTGTCTTTGCAGGCATTCGGCCTTGCCTTGACCTTCAATATGTCTTTATAGGTAATAAGCCCGATCAGCTGGTTGTTTTTATCAACTACAGGCAGTTTTTCAATTTTGTGTTGCTGAAGAATCGCCTCCGCCTGCTCAAAATCGGTGAATTCACTGATGGTAATCACATTTTTGGTCATCACCTCTGTGACCGGCCGCATGTGATCGCGCTCAAACCGCAGGTCACGGTTGGTCACGATGCCAACCAGCTCGTTGTGTTCATTGGTGACGGGAATGCCGCCGATGCTGAATTCCTTCATCATGGCCAGGGCATCACCCACCAATGCATGTTCCATGAGGGTTACCGGCTGAAGGATCATACCGTTTTCGGCACGCTTGACTTTTCGCACCTGGAGTGCCTGGGCCTCGATCGACATATTCTTGTGAAGCACTCCGATTCCCCCCTCCTGTGCCATTGCAATGGCCATACGTGATTCGGTCACGGTATCCATGGCAGCTGAAATGATGGGAATATTCAGTTTTATATTCCTCGACAGCAGGGTGGAAACATCTACCTCGCGCGGCAGGACTTCCGAATAGGCGGGAACCA
Organism: Bacteroidota bacterium; assembly: GCA_037139685.1. Taxonomy (GTDB): domain Bacteria; phylum Bacteroidota; class Bacteroidia; order Bacteroidales; family FEN-979; genus CAIVAT01. The sequence continues at coordinate 9,194 of JBAXFZ010000124.1, read as the reverse complement.
GCAGTACATCATCATATGTCAGCCCCTCACCCCGGAATTTATCTGAATTTAGGAACATATGGCTCAAAATTAAGTGTGCAAATGTACGAAATAATATTATTTAAAATGATTATAACATCAATCCTGAATGATTTATTATCACTGGTTAAAAAGAAAAAACAGGGCGGGAATCAGGGGTATAACTCCCTGTGACATTCCGTACAGAAATAGGTCTTCCACTTATCCTTCACATCGATGGGATGCTGAAACTCAATCCCGTTGTCAACCGTGGAGTACTGGATCTTTCCGGTGGGTCCCTGTGCAATGATTGTATGGCACATGTTGCAATCCTTTGAGATTATTTTTCCTTTTTCGCTTTTATGCCGGTCGGAATGACAGCGGAAGCAACCGTCTGATTCAAGATGGCCGATATGGTTGAGGTATTTGTTTGAGGAGGCACGCATATAGGGAAAAACATTCAGGGAAAAAGCCTCTTCGATGCCGGCGATAGCCTTGTCGATCAAAGGTTTCTGGGACTGGTAGATGGAAGGATAACCGCTCTTGTAAAAGTTTGTAATGCTGTCGTGGATATACATAAAGGCGGAATCCTTATTGCTGAAGGTACCCTTCAGAACATTCATGGCGACCTTTTTAATGAACGGCAGCTCCTTCGGGATCGAACCCGTGATGAGGGCGTTGTCGACATACACCATAGGCGATTTATACGAATGCGAAGGACGGTTATGACAGTCCATGCAGTCCATGATCCGGTGCGGCAGGGTATCGATCGCCTTTTTGTCAAGCATATTGTCGGTATCCTGGAATACCTGGACATCACCTGTCTTCAGGTTCGTGAATTTTACCCATGGGATCGATTCACGGTCCTTGCCGGGAGAGATGTATTCAATGCGCATATCGTTATTGATATGCCAGTGAATCCCTTCGGTCAGGCCGAGCGGGCTGTAGTTGGGGCCGATCTTCATCAGCATCGCATAGTTGACCTCCGTGTTGAGCGAATCGGTGAGGTAAACACGCTGGCTGCGCAGTTTACGGGCATAGAATTTTTGCGGCCAGTGACAGCGTTCGCAGGTCTCCCGGGCCGGGCGTAAATTATGGATCGGGGTTTCGATGGGTTGCGAATATTTGTGAAAGATCACCGAATAGACCTGGTACAAACCGGATAATTTGGACTTCACGTACCATCCCGCACCTTCGCCCACATGACACTCGACACAGGCGACCCGTGCGTGGGGAGAATGAAGGTAGGTAACATATTCCGGCTCCATCACCTTATGGCAAAGTTTTCCGCAGAATTCGACCGATTCGGTATAATTAAAGGCTTCATAACTTCCCATGGCCGAGACGATCATAAATAAAAAGGTAAAGATCGAAACCATGACCAGTTTCTGACGCTGCCTGGGCACATTCATGTCCAGTACCGGCCAGCGCTGGCTCGGGTCGTGGGTTTTCTTACGGTTAATCAGCATCCCCAGGGGAATCATCAGCAAACCGAGAACCATAATGGTCGGAAGAATGATATAGGTAAATATTCCATTGTATGGATTCTGGTGTTCAGTCATTAATGCCTGGATAAACAATACCAGGATGAGAATCAGGCTATTGATTGCAAAAATGAAACCGGTAATGCTGATCCAGTTCGAGATGGATTTTGGTAATTTCATATCAATTTTTAATTTAGAATGTTTCTATATAAACTGCTGTAAATGAGCAGATAAAATTAATCATAATTATAACAAATCAAAGCCGGGAAGCAGTTATTTGTGAAAAATTAAACATGAAATTATTCATGCCCCTCCCCTTACTCCCTGGCATACACCGGCTTCAAAATTATTTGCCGTGCCGTCACTTCAATTATTTGCATATGTGATCCGAATGAATTATAAACATGCAGCAATTTCACACCACAAGCCATTTTTAGCATTAGTATTTCAACGCTTCACGGCTGTCAATGCCCCTGGATTTCACCGTAATTTTACATAAGTTGTTTTTTTCTAATCCTTTACTTGACTTTTTCATTTTTTCATTATATTTACACCTACATTATTTCTTAAACATAACCATATAATCTTCAGGGAGGTTCAATATGAAAAATTGTTTAATTAAGGGTAAAATTATTATTTCGATTTTCTTCTTTACCCTCCTCGCTCTGAATTTATTTTCACAGGGGAGCACCACGCTTAAAGCCGTAAGTGACACAATCGATCTCTGCCCGGGGATCAGCAGGGTATACGATATCCTGGCCAACGATTCAATTCCGGCAAACGACACAATCAGGATCATTGCGATTGGCACAACCGGCGGACACATTCAGGTCCAGCGGGTTCATGACATCCCCTGGAAATGGACATTTACATTCCTGGTTCCCCATTGGGGATGCCCCCAGGAGATACATGGATCATACAAGCTCTATACGATGTCGATGGATACCAGCTCTGCAGCTATTTTATTCAGGATTCATGACAAGAGTTACGCCTACCTCAATATCAACAATGTAAGTGCCCGGTTCAACGCAGCTTCCCCGCATTTTTTCTGGGAAAATCCAGAGTATGAAGTACCGAAGGGAAGCGGGAAGACCTCCATCTTTTCAAATTCGATCTGGGTTGGCGGGAAGGACGGCCAACACCTGCTACACCTTGCAGGGGCCCGCTATCTCCAGGGCCCGGGCCCCGGCAGTGCCGGCGACTTCCCCGACTTCTATGCAGGGCCGGTTATGGATTCGGTTAATTACTCGGTTTCCACGGATACGATGTGGCATTACGTTTGGAATTTAAAGAAAAGCGAGATCGACTACCACCGCACCCACTACTGGGTGCCGGGATACCAGCCCATTCATGACATCCTCACCTGGCCGGGCAACGGCAATACGGCCCTTGGGCAGGCTCCGAAGCTGGCACCATTTTCCGACCGCAACGGCGATGGCATCTATGACCCCTACGACGGCGATTACCCTGAAATCAGGGGCGACCAGGCCCTGTTCTTTATTTTTAACGATGACCGGGGTTTTCATTATGAAACGACCGGCCGCAAACTCAGGGTTGAAATTCACGGGATGGCCTATGCATTTGACCTCCCCGGGGATTCGGCGCTGAAAAACACCACTTTCCTGAACTACAAGTTATACAACCGTTCACAGAATACCTATGACAGCACCATGCTGGGCATCTTCACAGATATCGACCTGGGATATGCCAATGATGATTACGTCAGCTGCGATGTGGAACGGAACATGTATTTCGGGTACAATGGAACCCCGGTGGATGGCACAGGCCAGCCCTATGCCTATGGCGCAAATCCGCCGACACAATCCGTCACCCTGCTGGCCGGGCCATACATGGATCCCGACGGGATCGACAACCCGCGTTACAGCCAGACCGGGGAGCAGCTGTGCGATTTCAGCGTAAACGGGATTAATTTCGGCGATTCCATTGTCGATAATGAAAGGTACGGGCTGCAGAGATTCATCTATACCAACAATTCAACTTCAGGTGTCCCGCAATACATGACAGATCCTATCTATGCCCCTGAATACTATAACCTGATGTGCGGGATATGGAAGGATGGCACACCCATCATTTACGGGGGGAACGGCCATGCGGGTGCTGGGGGTTACGGCCCGGCCTGCCGGTTTATGTTCCCTGGTGAATCCGACACCCTGAACTGGGGCGTTGGCTGCGTTTCTCCCAACGGGCCGAAAAACTGGACCGAAGAGACCGCCGGCAACGCGCCCGGGGACCGCCGGGGGCTGGGGGTTACCGGGCCTGTCACCTTCAAACCGGGTGATGTTATGGATATGGATCTTGCCTTTACATGGGCAAGGGACTATACCGGGAAGAGCGCACAGGGTTCTGTCGCAAAGCTCCGGCAGATGGCCGACATTGTCAGCAAGGCCTTTACATCAAACCATTTGCCTGGCGGCGGTACGGTATATGGAATCAACAACCCCGTCTCTACGGAACTGCGGGTGAAGATATTCCCGAATCCATCATCAGCCATTCTGAATGTTGAGGTCGTTACGGGAAACTCCATGGCCCCTGCCACGCTTGAGTTAATGACCGCAGAGGGGAATTGTGTAAAAAGCCTGGTTGTCGCCGACCGGGGGAAACCGGCTCAACTGGATGTTTCGGGCCTTCCCGGGGGATTCTATTTGTTAAGGGTTAAAACCAGTGAAAGCATGGTTGTAAAAAAGGTGATGATCATGCACTGAAAATACGGTTCCGTTCATCGCTTACTCTGCCTGCAAACAAATGAAGATGAACGGAATGGCCGACATGAAGGCCGGATCCCGGCCACGCAATGTTCCTGTGATATATCCGCAGGAACATTGTTTTTTAGACCTTAATTAAACAGCCTGCTCCGCTTGTTTCACTAAAAACTTTCCCCTATGAGAAAAACTGTATTGGTGTGCCTCGTTTTAATACTTACCGGGTTCGGGCTTTCCGCCCAGGTCATCCCCGACCAGTCGATGCTGATGGCCCATGCGCCGGCCACCTTCAAGGCAACTTTCAGAACCACAAAGGGCGATTTTACGATTGAGGCGATACGGGCCTGGTCACCCCTTGCCGTCGACAGGCTTTACCAGCTCCTTAAAACAGGGTTTTACAACGGGAACTCATTGTTTCGCGTACAAAAAAACTTCGTGGTCCAGTTTGGGATCGGGGATCTGAAGGAGGTTAATTTCTTCTGGGATAAACGCCCGGTTTATGATGAACCTGTGGCGGGGAGCAACCTTAAGGGGACGATCTCCTATGCCCGTGACGGAATGACAAGCCGCACCACGCAGCTGTTCATCAACATGAAGGACAATTTCAAACTGGATACCGTCAACTTTAACGGGCTTCACGGCTTCCCCCCTGTTGCAAAAATAATTTCCGGGTTTGAAGTTATTGAATCCCTTTTCGGGGATTATGGATTTGAACCGGCCAATTACCAGGATTCGGTAATGGTCTATGGGAAAAGCTGGCTGAAAAAGCGTTTCCCGGAACTTGACAACATCATTGAGGCAAGAGTTACAGAGGAATAAAGGGGCTATTTCCCTGTAAATTCAGTATTCACCGTTATAAATCCCGGGTAGGTGATTTTTTCACCCGAAATCACCATTGTCGGCTTCAGCTTTATTTTAAACCGGGTGGGGGTTTTGCCCCCTCCTGCAAGGTTCATGCAGAAATTGACCATTACATCCCCCGCTTTCCCCGAAAGCGCCTTTTTCAGATCAACCGTTACCGGGACAAATATCCTCCTGGTACTTTTTGCATCAATGGTCATCGGCTGATCCAGAATTCCGGTGGTCATCAGGATGTCGTCGATATAGAGGATCCATTCAAGACGCTCGAGCCCTACATCCCTGTCGTTGGGGTTATTTCCAAGGATGTCGAGCTGAAGTGTAAGGGGTAAAACAGGAGCCGCCAGCCCCGTCATGACCCTCGCAACATCCAGGATATTCAGGTCATTCACCGATTTGATATCTTCAAACTGCACCCCCGCCAGGGTAACATGTTCAGCCGCCACAATCCTGAATCCACATCTTGAAAACCTTGACGCCTCCCTCGCCATCCGTGCAACATCGCACCTTGTAAACGACAGCACCATCAAAACTCCCAACAAACCTGCGAAGCACCTGTTAACCACCCTAATTTTCATTTTTCATTTTTCATTTTTCATTTTGCACTTTGCATTTTGCACTTTGCATTTTACATTCTTCCTTAATATTCATTCCAGCTCTTAATCTCCATCTCCCCGGGTTTTATCTTACAGAAAGCCATGATAAAGGCTGCAGCCAGGTTGGGATTGGTGATGAGCGGGATGTTGAAATCGACGGCCGACCTCCTGATTGAATAATCGTTGTCGAGTTCGTGTTTCGAAAGATTTTTTGGTATGTTTACAACCAGGTCGATCTTCCGGTTACGCAGGTATTCCAGCACATTCGGGTCAGCTTCCTCGTCGGGCCAGTGCAGGATGGTTGACGGAATGCCGTTGAACTTAAGGAATTCCGCAGTACCCGGTGTGGCAAATATTGAGTAGTTGTTTGCATGCAGCTGCCTGCAGCACTCCAGCAGGATGGTCTTCGATTTTGTAGGACCCGACGAGATCATTATATTTTTCTCAGGTATCCGGTAACCCACCGACAGCATTGCCTTGAGAATTGCTTCATAGAAAGAGTCGCCGATGCAGCCCACCTCACCGGTTGAAGCCATGTCAACACCCAGGACGGGATCGGCTTTCTGTAACCGCGAAAAGGAGAACTGCGGTGCTTTAATCCCTATGTAATCGATGTCGAACATCGACTTGTCGGGTTTTGTGAAGGGCTGCCCGAGCATCACCCGGGTCGCGATATCAATAAAATTGATCTTCAGAACCTTCGACACGAAGGGAAAACTCCGCGAGGCACGCAGGTTGCATTCGATCACCTTGATATCATTGTCCCTGGCCAGGAACTGTATATTAAAGGGGCCTGATATTTTCAGCGAACTTGAAATCTCCCGGGCGATCCGCTTGATCTTCCGGATGGTTTCCACGTAGATTTTCTGCGGCGGGAAGACGATGGTGGCATCACCCGAATGAACCCCGGCAAACTCCACGTGCTCCGATATGGCATAGGCAACAATCTCGCCATCCCGGGCTACGGCATCGATCTCAATCTCCTTGGCCTCCTGGATAAACTCTGAAACCACCACCGGGTGCTCTTTTGACACATTGGCAGCCAGTGTCAGAAAAAATTCAAGTTCGCTTTTGTTAGACACCACGTTCATGGCAGCACCTGAAAGCACATAGGATGGCCTTATCAGCAGCGGGAAGCCTACCTGTTCAGCAAAACCGTAGATATCCTCCAGGTTGCTCAATTCCCTCCATCGTGGCTGGTCGATCTCGAGGTCATCAAGCATGGAGGAGAATTTATGACGGTCTTCGGCATTGTCGATTGAAACCGGCGAAGTCCCCAGGATGGGCACCTTCTGGTCGTGAAGGCGCATGGCCAGGTTGTTGGGGATCTGCCCCCCCATTGATACGACAACCCCCTTTGGATTCTCTAATTCTACAATATCCATCACCCGTTCGAAGGACAGTTCGTCAAAATAGAGCCGGTCACAGATATCGTAATCGGTACTTACCGTTTCGGGGTTGTAGTTGATCATGACCGACCGGAAACCGGTCGCCTTCACGGTGTTCAGCGTATTCACGCTGCACCAGTCAAATTCTACGGAACTTCCGATCCTGTAAGCTCCCGAACCCAGCACGATCACCGACATCTGGTCGTCCGGGAAGGTCACATCATGTTCATCCCCGGAGTATGTCAGGTAAAGATAATTCGTTTGGGCAGGATATTCGGCAGCCAGGGTGTCTATGTTTTTCACATAGGGGATTATCCCCAGCTTTTTCCTGTACTCCCTAACAAGCAGCATCTCCTGCCCTATATCTGCCCCTTCATGTTTCCCGGCCAGCCTTGCCAGCTGGAAATCGGAGAATCCCATCCTTTTCGACTCGCGGAGAAGCCCTTCAGGGATGGCCGTTATCCCGTCGACGGCGGTCAGCAGCTGGCCGGTATTGAAAATATTCTTCAGCCGGTAGAGAAACCATTTGTCGATCCGGGTGAGTTCCCATATGCGGTCAACGCTGTATCCTGCAGCAAGTGCCTGGGCGATGACGAAGATGCGGGTATCTGTAGGATTTCCCAGCTCCTCCTCGATATTTTCAACATGGAGTTCCTTGTTCCCGATAAAGCCGTGCATTCCCTGCCCGATCATCCGCAGCCCTTTCTGGATGGCCTCTTCAAAGGTACGCCCGATCGACATGATCTCCCCGACGCTTTTCATGCTGGAGCCGATCTGTTTCGATACTCCTGTAAACTTGCTGAGGTCCCACCGCGGGATTTTGCAGACAATATAATCGAGCGAAGGCTCAAAGCAGGCGGTGGTCACCCTGGTAACCGAATTCTTCAGCTCGTGCAGGCCGTAACCAAGTCCCAGTTTGGCAGCCACGAAGGCCAGCGGGTACCCTGTTGCCTTGGAGGCAAGTGCCGATGACCTCGACAGTCGTGCATTTACCTCGATGATCCGGTATTCTTCGGAGTCAGGGTTAAGCGCATACTGGATATTGCATTCGCCGATGATCCCCAGGTGCCTGATCACCCTGATGGAAAGCTCCCGGAGCTTGTAGTATTCAATGTTGGTAAGCGTTTGCGAAGGAGCCACCACGATGCTTTCGCCGGTATGAATCCCGAGCGGGTCGAAATTCTCCATATTGCAAACGGTGATGCAGTTATCGTAACGGTCGCGCACCACCTCGTATTCGATCTCCTTCCACCCCTTCAGCGATTCTTCCACCAGTATCTGGTTTGAATAGGAAAAGGCATTGGCGGCAAGTATATCCAGTTCGGCCTCGTTTGCACAAAAGCCGCTGCCCTGGCCGCCAAGCGTATAGGCTGCGCGGATGATCAGCGGGTAGCCTATCTCCCCGGCTGCAGCCCTGGCTGCTGTAAGATCGGTTACGGCGATGCTCCTGGGGGTTCCGGCATCGATGTCATGAAGCATTTTCGAAAAGAGGTCGCGGTCCTCGGTGAGGATGATGGTCTCGACCGGTGTTCCGAGCACCTTCACCTTGTATTTTTCCAGGATCCCCGATTTAAACAGCGCAACACCGCAGTTCAGGGCGGTCTGACCTCCAAAGGCGAGCAAAATCCCGTCGGGGCGCTCCTTTTCGATGACCTTTTCAACGAACTGGGGTGTAACCGGGAGAAAATAGACGATATCGGCAACCTCCTCCGAGGTCTGGATCGTGGCTATGTTCGGGTTGATAAGGATTGTGCGGATACCCTCTTCCTTCAGCGCTTTGAGCGCCTGCGAACCTGAATAGTCAAACTCGCCTGCTTCACCGATCTTGAGGGCCCCCGATCCCAGGACCAGTACTTTATCTATGTTGTGAATCATGAAAAAATCAGGTTTTAGACAGCTTGACCATGTTCATAAAATCTTCGAATAAAAAACGGGTGTCGGTCGGGCCGCCCGAGGCCTCCGGGTGAAACTGGGTCGAAAAAAACGGCTTTGTTTTATGGCGGATCCCTTCATTTGTCTGGTCGTTGAGATTGACGAACAAAGGCTCCCAGTCGGCGCCCAGGGTGGCGTCGTTAACGGCGAAGCCGTGGTTCTGGGAGGTGATATAGGCATGGTTTGTGCCCACCCTCAGTACCGGCTGGTTATATCCCC
>JBAXFZ010000123.1:0-10208 GCA_037139685.1 Bacteroidota bacterium | reverse complement strand
GTGCCCTGACCCACGGTGCAATGGCACCTGCATAACGGCTCAGGTGGCCGTAAAGCGACATGTAACCGTTCGGGTGAACGATATACAGGGCCTTGCCGTATCCCCCGGGCGAAACATTGACCCTTGCAACATAACCATCGGCAATCGCATAAACAGGTTTACCCTGGACTCCTTCAGTCCTGATATCTATTCCTGAATGAAAATGGTTCCTGCGGATCTCACCGAATGACCCGGCCAGGGTAATGGGAAAGCTAACCGGCGACCGGAAATAGTTTTTCGGATACTGCTGGCCGGCGACAAAGAGCACCGGGACAATCATCATCAACAGGAGCAGGGATAAACGGTATTTCATGGGAAGGGATGAAAATGCAATATGCAAAATGCAAAGTGCAAAAAGTAAATTTAAATTGAAAAACTGTGGTAAAATATCATTTTTCTTTTCATTTTGCACTTTGCATTTTGACTTTTTACTGACCTATCTGACGGGTATAAATGAAAATTTCTTCGAATACGACATCATCTGGGCTGCAAAGTCGTCGGGGTAGCTGATTTTCACGTCTTCAACGGCATTGCCTTTTTTGACAAGTGTATATTCAGGATTGATGAAACCGGCGTAGGGGGCGATTTTCAGCTTCGCGTAGCGCTCGATGACCTCCTTGTGCAGTTGCTGGTCAACCTGCACGGCATAGGTCTCGACCATGGTTTTAGCTGCAGCGTAGTCGCCCTCTGAGGTTATCCGCTGGATGATATTGAGCAGTTCGCCGAATTCAGCCCGGAGCGCATCGTAGTCATTGATCCTGAAATAGGTTTTCCCATCCCTGCTTACCTTTTCGATGACCTTCTTGTCCATCCCCTTTTCATAGACCCAGTGGGCGATCAGGGAACGGTCGCGCATGTGCGCCTCTTCAATGGTTTTGCCGGGGTGTATCCGTACAAGCTGCGTCATCAGCCCGTTCCGGATATAGCTGTCATATTCCGCCTTTGCCACCTCATCATCGGGGACAAGGCCGAATTTCACCAGTGCCTGGTCTTTAATGTAGTAGAGTGCAAACAGGTCGGCCCGGGCCTCTTCGATGGTGGAATGGTAGTTTTTCAGGGCATCCGAGCTTACCCCTTTTTTCAACTGGCCCGAACCGTGGCCCAGGCATTCATGCAGGTCGGTGGTGAGGTTGCCGGCGAGATGGCCATGCTTTTTTGAACGCTCGATCTCCTCCTTTGAAAAAGCGAACTCTTCCATGAATCCATTGCCAAGCGCAGCCTGGTCGTATGCATAGGTGATATTGTCCATGGTCACCGACTTTGAGCCGTATTCCTTCCTGATCCAGTTGGCATTGGGAAGGTTGATGCCGATCGGGGTGGTGGGATCGCTCTCGCCGCCCAACTGGGCTACGATGATCACCTTTGCCGTCACTCCCTTCACCTTTTTCTTTTTAAACTCGGGGGCCACAGGAGAGTTGTCCTCGAAGAACTGGGCATTTTTGCTGAGGATTTCGGTGCGTTTGGTGGCCTCCACATCCTTGAAGTTGACGATCGACTCCCATGATCCCTTCATGGCCATCGGATCGCCGTACACTTCGATAAAGCCATTCACGAAATCAACAAGCGAATTCAGGTCCTTCACCCAGGCGATGTTGTATTCATCCCAGGTGGTCAGGCTGCCCGAACGATAGTAGGCGATCAGTTTACGAATGGCGTCGTGCTGCTCGGGGGTTTCTGCAACCGCCAGGGCCTTCTCCAGCCAGCTTACGATCTGTTCGATGGCCGGGGAATAAAGTCCGCCTACCCTGTATGGTTTTTCAACGATCTGCCCGTTCTCCTTTACAAGTTTGGAGTTCAGGCCAAAGGCGATAAGGGTATCCAGCTTATTCTTTTTAGCATCCTTTTTCATGCCGGCATAGAAGGTTTCAGCCTCATGCTGGGTGACACCTTCATAAAAATTGGAGGCTGAACCCAGCACCATGTCGCCGGTGGGGTCGAGGCTCACCCGCTTGGGGGCGATGTCGGGACTAAAGATCAGCGGCGTAAGTTCTGAAACCAGCTGCTCCCGTGTTTGTCCCGCGGCCAGCGGCAACAGCTCCTGTTTTGTGCCATTCACAAGCGCTGCAAAATATTCCTTTGAAAATTCGGGGAAGAATTTATCGGTTGAATAATGGTGGTGGATGCCGTTGCAGAACCAGACCCGTTTGAGATAGATGACAAATTTATTGTAATCATCACTCTTCCTGTCACCGTTAAAGTCCTGGTATATGGCTTCAAGGGTTTTGCGGATGAGCAGGTTCGACTTAAAGTTCTGGTCGTAGGTTATATCCCTTCCGCAAAGTGCGGCCTGGCTTAAATAATAGACAAGTTCCTTCTGCTTCAGCGACAGGTTGCCGAAGCCGGGCACCTGGTAACGAAGAATCTTTGCATCGGCAAATTGCTCCGTCAGGTATTTGAAATCATCTTTTGCCTTGCCTGATGGTTTAGTGGCCTGGCTGTAGCAGGAGAGCGTTACGATTGCTGTCGACATGATAAAAAGAGTTCTGATTGTGTTCATTATATGGATGTTTTTACATTTAAAATCTCGGTTCCCTCGAATACCGGCACGACACCGGTCGAATCAAGGGTGAAAGAATAGGGAATCACATCGTCGAGCCCCAGTTTTTTCAGGCGGTGACGGTGTGCGGCCTTCTCAATATAACCCAGGATGTCGGGTTGTGCGACCTTCCACAAGTCGATGGCCGCGGATGCTGAATCGCAGCAGGTTGTAAACCTGCCTGATTCCAAAAGGCTCTGTGCAAGGGCCCCTGCAAATAGGGTATCTTCAAGGCAGAATTTATTTTTCCAGCCTGAACAGAGGATCACCACGTTTTTATCCTGTGCCACCAGCCAGTTGGTCAGGGCATGCAGGTTTATAAAGGCCCCCATGGCAATCTTCTCGGCTCCCCTGGCAATGTCAAGGGCACGGGTCCCGTTTGTGGTGCAGTAAACAAGTGTTTTCCCCCCGATTGCTTCACGGGTGAAGTTGAAGGCTGAATTCCCGAAGTCGGCGAAATCGAGTTTTTTCCCATCCTGTTCAGAAGCCACAAGGAACCCCTTCCGTTTCATCTCCTCCGCCTCTTGAAGCGTCGCAACGGGTATAATGTTCTTCACCCCGTTTTCAAAAGCGGCACAGATCGAGGTGGTCGCCCTGAGAATATCGACCAGGACGACGATAAAATGTTCCCTGGTCGTGATCTCAGGGAAGATCTTGGGTGTGAAACACACTTCAATGGTGCGGTTGCCTTCGGTTCTTGTTCCCATGCAGGTTAATAGAAGATAATTTCACATTTCGGATGCATCATTTTCAGCTTATCGACCCGTTTCTGGGAGACCTTGGTATTGAACATCTTAACGGATTCAAGGCGACTCATGCCATCGAGCACGTCGACATTCCCCACCCGAGAATTATAAAACTCGATCACCTTGAGGTTTACCAGCTTCTGCAGGTATTTCAGGTTTTTGATCTGGGTTCCGTTGAATTTCAGCACCTCCAGGTGCATCATATTCTGCAGCGGCAGCAAATCCTCCACCAGTGTATTCGAAAAATCGAGTTCCATCAGGTTGGGCATTCCCATCACAGGTGATAGATCAACGACCGGGTTCTTCGGAAAGCGCAGGATCTGCAGCTGCGGCATCCGCGAAACGGGGTCAAGCCTGGAGACCGAGGTTCCTGAAAACTGGAGTTCGGTGAGCCTCGACAGGTGCTGAAGGGGATTGAGATCGGCAATCTGGAATTTCTCAGAGATATCGATCCGGGTGAGCCCGGCGATCTGCTGAAGCTCAATTTTATCAGGATTCCCTTTAAGGCCGGCCTGTTGAAGGAATACCTCCTTCCATGTCTGATCCAGGTTTTTCCACCACTCGGTATTTTCAAAAGTCTGGAAAACCAGCAGGCAGGCTGGATTTTTGACGGCGAATTTATTTGCCTCATCCCTTTTCACGGAGGAGTTATCTGCAAAAAGGAACCGGAGCCTGGCAAGGCCATAGAGCGGCCCCAGTTCAGCAACCGCGGTATTGTCGATATTGAGTGTTTCAAGATTGGCCAGGCCGGACAATGGCTGCAGATCGGCAACCTTTGTATTGGATGTATTGATAACCTGCAGCTCTCCCAGGTCAGAAAGGGGTGCGAGGGAACTGATCCCGGTACTCTGGCAATTCAGGCTCCTGAGCAGGATAATTTTTCGCAGGGGTTCAAGGGAGGTAATTGACATCCGGCCCGCGATGTTGATGCTGTCGAGCAGAACCAGCTTGTGGAGCTGCTCGGTTGAGGGAGGATTGTTAAGTTTCATAAACAAACCAAAGATGTTCTGCCAGTCGGCAGCCATTCCTTTCCACCATCCTGAAAGCGCCCTTGAAGCATACACCAGCGAGGCGCCGGGGTGTTTCTTAATAAAATTCAGTGCCTCCGCCTGGGTAAGCGGTGAATCGTTGCAGTAAAGGCGCTCAAGGGAGCTGAGGTTGTCGAGCGGCCCGAGGCTTTTTATCCCTGTGCTGTCGCACAGAAGGATGTGGAGGTTTGACATATCTTTCAGCGGGGCGAGGTTATCGACACCGGTTGAAGATATATTCAGGAACTCTAAATTCACCAGTCCTGCAACAGGGGCCAGGTCACGAATCTTTGTCCGTGACAGGCGCAGGTCTTTCATATTTGTCAGCTCCCCGACCGGCTCCAGCGAGGTCACCCTGGTACCGCTGATATCAAGGGTAGTAAGGTTCTTAAAAGTCGAGACAACCGAAAGGTCGGCCACAGGGGCGCCCTTCATGGTCAGCTGGCTGATGCGGAGACAGTATCTCAGCGGCTCCAGGCTGATGACATTTGTCCCGGAGATATCCAGAATCTCGAGTTTATTGAGGTTCCTCAACGGCATCAGGTCCGACACCGGGGTTCCCGAAATGTTGAGTTCCCTGAGATTCGACAGCTTGTTTAACGGTTCAAGGCTGGCAATGCTCCTGTTCCTGTTCAGATCGGCGCCCTGGGAGTGAATGATCTGTCCCAGCAGTTTGTAGAATTCCGATCCCATGATGTGCGTTGTCTTTCCGCCTACCATGGCCACCGAATCGTTAAAATTGTCGACCTGCGCCAGCGGCATGGTCCCCTCAAGGGCCATGTCTTTCGCGAGGATGACCTTCCAGTCGTGTGACAAAGCGTTCCACCAATTGCGCATATCATCCTTTTCGTTCAGTTTCGTGGTGTAAACGCTCACGATTTTCATCTGCTGCTTTACCGAATCGAAGTTGATCTCGATGTACCGGACCTTGTTGGAATTTACCGAATCACCGTTGATGGTCACCCCCCTGAGGTTGCGGTTGGCCGTCACCCTGAAATAGGTATGACCGTCCTGTCCGGTCTCGACAGCCAGGTCCTGGACCTGGTAAGAGAACCTGGCACTCCGGAAAAAGAAACTGACGTCACTCAGGTAGGCCGTCATATCCTTGTTAAGCGTGACCAGGCGGTTTTCATCCAGGTCGTCCTCGACCTGGACCTTCTCATCCCAGCACCATTTCAGGTAGCTCTGCGAGATAATAACCTGCTTTTCATTGACTCCGTTGCGGGGATCCGAAAGGAAGTTCAGGGAGCTCTCGAAGAATTTCACAAGCGGGCTGACCTGCAGTTTGAAGGTATCGATACTGTTGGGTGCAATCGTGCCGGCTTTTGCAATTACAGGCGCCGGTTTGGCAACCGGTTCGGTTTTTTTATGAATGGGTGCGGGCGCCTTTTTCAGCGGGGTCTTTGCAGCCGTGGCATGTTTTTTGGGAGGCACGGTTCTCTTTTTCTGAGCCTGGGCCGGGGCGATGCCAACGCAGGTGGCAACAACCAGCAGCAACATGAATATCTTCCTCATGGAGCTCTAATTAATATGAGTATAATGCTTCATCAGATCCCTCTTCTCCTTTTCATTCAGGCGGAGGATGTTTGAAATAAGCCATCCCGAGTTCATTTCGTTCCGGTTGAAATAGGAAATTTCAAAATACCAGTTGGGAACCTGGAATACATGAAATTTCACATTGTTGACCGATACGAAGGTCAGGTTGCCGGTCTTCATCTCCATGACAAACAAACCGGTCATATCGGGCTGGTATTCACGCTCAAAGTAGAAGTCGAGGTTTTCCGGTTCCTTAAATGCCTTGTGAAGGTTCATGAAATCCAGTTCATGGCTCATCGGGTGTATGAAATACCTGAGGTTGGTGGTATCGTTCAGATGGGTGAACCAGGAATTAAACCTGTCAAACCAGACATTCGAGATTACCCATTTGTAGCCCTTCAGCTGCTTTTCGATTTTAAGGTAAAGGATAATGTTCACCTTCTCCTTTTTATACATGAAACTCGTGGCCACTTCGGCAAACCATCCCTTCGAATAGAAATCGAGCAATGCCGGGTTCTTTTTATTCAGGGCCTCATCGATAAAGACGAATTTGGTGTCGGCGCTGATACCGGTATTGGCATTGTCGAACAGGATATTTAAAAATTTCCTGCGTGATTTAAGGTCACGGTAGGCCGGGTCGCCGGGAAAGAACCGTTTGCCCTTAATATCCTCCTCACCGTTAAAACGAAGAAAAAACTGGTTCACCTGCTTGGTCTGGGCATAAAACACCGACTCATCGCCGGTTAACGAACCAATCGATCCCTGTGTAAAACCCATCATCGGTAACATCAGCAGCCCAATCCATATGAAGTATCGCATAGTCTGTTTAATAATTTGTTGCATGGAAGAAAAAAAGGGACTATTTTTTTACCACATTAGGCACATCCGTACACAGCAGGTAACCTATTGTGTCCGGGTGTGCCTATGGTAGTAAACAGGTAAAATCGGTCCTGGATTATTTGGATGTCTCTTTTACACGAATATCGCCGAGCATTACATCCCAGAAGTTGATAAGCCTTCCACCGATCTGGGTCTCCTTACGCTTTACATAAACCGTAATGTCCTTCTTGGTAGTGTCTTCATAAATCAACCCCTTTTCCTTGTCAAAGGCCTGGAAACGCTGGTAGATGGTGATGACCCCCACATAGGTGCCATCGGGTTGCCTGACCAGGTCGCTGACATACTGGATCTTGTACCAGTCGATGGTGACTTTATCGTAGTTGAGCTGCATCAGGCGGTCAAAATACTCGCGTACCTTGTAGTAGTTCACATCCTGTTTGCCGAGGGAGGATACGCCGATCTCGCTGTTTTCCATGAACAGCTCGGTGGCGCGTTCAATCACGCGCTGTGCGTCCGACCAGGGGGTTGATTTATCCCCGATGATGCTGATGTATTTGCTCAGATCGCGTACCTTTTCCAGGGCAAGGCTGTCGATGGCCTGTTTACGCTGGGGCGACAGGTTATCCTGCGCGGCAGCCCTGTTTGCCGCAGCAAGCAGGGATACCAATATCATGATTGAAAGAATCTTTCTCATACAGTTTACTTTTTAATTAAATCGAGTTCCTTTATTTTGCCATTGTCATCCGTCATGATCTTGTCGATGTCGTTCCTGCTGGCTTTGGTATCTCTCAGGAAGTTCAGGTAACGCCTGATGGTGGTGGGTTTGTCAAAATCGAGGGTTTCTCCCTCCCTGCTGATGATGATCAGTACAGGTGCATCGTCGGAGGAAAACAGCTGCAGTGTCTTTTGAATGGTATTGTCGGCCTGGGCCAGGTTTCCTGATTTTGCCGAGTTTGCAATGGTGGCAAAGGAATTCTGGAGCTGGGTTTTAACGGGGAGGTTTGCACTCCCGCCGCCGGATCCGCGCATATCCTGGATCTTTTTTTCGACCCTGGCGACCAGTTCATCAATCTCTGGATCCTTCAGGTTCTGCGATTTGATCGCGCGCAGGTCGCGTTCCAGTTCATCGGCCGACCGGTTGTCCTTGTTCAGCAGAAGGTCGTACAGGGCAGCCCTGGCGACATCGATTTTCTGGACCCTCACCTTTTCCTGTTCCGAATAGGCAGATTTCAATTTATGCTGAGCATCTTCGATCATGGCGTTGAGGGTGGGATCATTGTAGTTTTTCCCCGAAATCCCGTTGACAATGCGCTGCTGCTCGTCGATCGAGAGGGTCGATGTTCCGTTAATGATGGGCTGAAGTTGCCTTTTGGCGTTTTCTATCTGGGCCTGGCGTTCCTTCTTTGACATTTTGCCTGTTGACTTGCAGCTGTCGGCACCGGCAACCATGAGCGCCATCAGCATCACGAACATCATCTGCTGCCAACGGATTGATCTGATTTTATTTACGATTTCTGACATGTTGATTTTGTTTTGGTTAACATTAAATATGACCACAAAGGCACATAGAATTAAACAGGATCACAAAGAGTGAAAGTTCATCCGGCCCTTTTCCGCTTTGCGGGGCCCTGCTATCCCTTATAAAACGGGAATTTCACCACCTTTGCACGCAGGATTTTATCACGTATTTTAATATGTATTTCACATCCCTCTTTTGAAAGGGCCGTAGGGACATAACCCATACCAACAGGGATCTTTACCGAGGGGCCCATGGTACCCGAGGTTACCTCGCCGATTTTATTTCCCTGTGCATCCACGATTTCATATTCATGGCGGGGGATTCCCTTGTCCACCATTTCGAAACCAACCAGCCTGTGGGCAGTTCCCTCCTGTTTCTGCTTCAGCAGGGCAGCTTTATTGATAAACTCCTTGTAATCGGTGAATTTGGTGATCCAGCCAAGCCCTGCTTCAATAGGCGAAGTGGTATCATTGATGTCATTGCCATAGAGGCAGTAACCCATTTCAAGGCGGAGTGTATCGCGGGCGGCCAGCCCGATCGGCTGGATGCCATATTCTTTGCCGGCTTCAAATACGGCTTCCCAGATCTTCGGGGCATCTTCATTCGACATGTAAATTTCGCAGCCGCCCGACCCGGTATAGCCCGTAGTGGCAAAGATGACACCGGGAACCCCGGCGAATGTCAGCTTTTTAAAGGTATAATATTCCATGTCGGTGACCACCGTGTCGGTCAGCTTCTGCATGGCTTCCAGTGCAAGGGGGCCCTGGATGGCCAGCTGGGCGATCTCATCCGATGCATTGTACAGCACGGCGCCCATCTTGTTCTGTTTGTTGCACCAGCTCCAGTCCTTGTCAATATTTGCAGCATTCACAACCAGCAGATAGGTTACGTCATCAACCTTGTAAACCAGCAGGTCATCGACGATCCCCCCGGTTTCATTGGGGAAACATGAATACTGCACCTTGCCGGGAACAAGTTTTGAAGCATCGTTGGAGGTAACCCACTGGATGAAATCGAGGGCTTTGGGCCCTTTGACCCAGAATTCGCCCATATGGGACACATCAAATACGCCAACGCTTTTGCGAACAGTTTCATGCTCGGCGATAACACCCTGGTATTGAAGTGGCATAAAATAGCCGGCAAAGGGGACCATTTTGGCGCCCATTGCTTCATGATACTTTGTAAATGCTGTATTTTTCATCTGTTGTTATTTATTGTTAGAAAGGTTCAGATGCCGGTGCCGCATGTGCGGCTGAATACCCGCTTATCTCATTCCCGGGTTATATGAATGTTATCCGGTCGGGTTGAATAAAGAAAATGATTTGATTGTAAACGAAGCAAAATTAGGAAAAATTGTACGTTGAACCCCCGAATGTTCATATTTTACGGCAAATGTTCATATGTTCAGGGGAATATTCTGTAATTTTGGCAGATGCTTTTAACCCGGGAAAATACCCCACGCTGGCTGATATTTTTGATCGATCTCTCAATCGTCCTTTCAGCCACAATACTTGCCTATCTGCTGCGCTTCAACTTTGCCATTCCGGCCATCGAGTTAAAGCCGCTGCCGCAGATCCTGCTCTACATGGCATTCATCCGCTCCCTTACCTTCCTGGTTGCCCGCTCCTATGCCGGGATCATCCGCTATACAAGCACAGGCGACGCCCTGCGGGTTTTTGGCACGGTGCTGGCGGGGAGCATTATCTTCTGCCTGTCAAACCTGGTCAGTTTCTTTTTCATCGGCCATTTTTTCTTCATACCCTTCTCCATCATCATCATCGACTTCCTGGCCACCTCCTTCGGCATGATCTCTTTCCGGCTGATTGTCAAACTCGTTTTTCTCGAATTCCTGCATACCGAGCGAGAGAAGGTGAATGTGTTGATTTACGGGGCGGGTGAAGCCGGCATCATCGCCAAGCGCACCCTCGACCGGGATGCAGGGACAAATTACAAGGTGCTTGCAT